>JACPTA010000150.1 GCA_016193005.1 Nitrososphaerota archaeon
AATGACAACCATCACCTCCCTGTACTCGGTACAAGGACATGGTCAGACCGCTGCGGTCAGCACAGTTTCCATCATACCCTTTCTGTTGGTCGGGTACTTCCTCCAGAAGCAGCTCGTTCGCACCTTCTACCTTGGGACAGCCAAAAGGTAAAGTCACTCCAGTCTACCGAGTCAACCTAGGCTAACTCAGTCCAGGAACCACATCTCGCGCGACTACCTCGGCTTGGCCAAAATGGTCGACGACGGGATGGAAGATCAGAGTTTTCGTCCCCGCCTCACGGAGGTGGCTGAGGTTCTCAATGCAGTCCCTCTCCGTTCCGTAAACGCAGGTGCGGTCCACGTCGATTCCTCGTCCGTAGAAGGCTGACAGTGTTCGCTTCAGAACCGTCTTCGCCCGCTCCCGGTCAGAGTCTACTTGGATGTAGACCCTCTTCGCAAGGGCAAGGCTGCGGGGGTCCCTTCCAAATTTCCTCGCGAGTTCAACGAACTTCTTGCTCGCCCTTTCGTGTGCCGCCAATTCCGTCGAACCTGCCCCTAGCCATCCGTCCCCGATTCTGGCCGCCCTTTCAATTGCTTTCTCGTTGACCTCCTCCCCCACCTGACTCCCGCCAATCCAGACCGGTATTCCACCTGCCTGAGCTGGCTTTGGCGATACCGTCACGTCCTCGAGTTGCCAGAATCTGCCCTTGAAGTTCACGTGAGTCTCCGTCCACAGCATCCTCATGATCTTTATTCCCTCGGTAAATCTTGCAACCCTCTCATTCATCGGAACCCCCGTAGCTGCAAACTCATTCGCGGTTCCTCCCAGCGCCGCACCCAGAATCAGCCTTCCCGAGGAGAGGAAATCGACGGTGGCAGTGAACTTTGCGATTATTGCAGGCACCCTCAGCGGTAGCATCAGCACCGCCGTGCCAAGCTTCACTCTATTGGTTGTCGCCGCAAGGAAGGCCAGGCTACTCAAAGGCTCAAGAAACGGCGCGTCTCGGAAGATTCCATCGAGAGTCCAGAGGGAATCAAAGCCCAGAGACTCCGCGCGCATCGCAAATTTGCCAAGGTGCAGGAGTTCAGCGCTGTCTTCCGGGTGAAATTGTGGGATGTTAATACCAAATCTAGGCTCGCTCATGAATTCAGAGCCCGTTCTTGGATAAGTTAAATGATTTCAACTGACCGAACTGCAGGAATTGTTTGTAGATGCCAAGGGGGTGATTTGAACACCCGACAGCCCGGTCTTTGAAAGGCAATGCTTCTTCAGCCGGGTGGTGAAGGAAAAACTTCGATTTTTTCTCTCTCCATGGCCCTTCGAAGTCAGGCTGAGCTACCTTGGCATCAGGCCCGACTTCAATGAATCGAAGACTTAAGAATTTCCGAAATTAAATCACAATCTCAAGCTCTTATTCAGTCCAGATAACCATAACATGCGCCAATTGGCTGTAGACTCGAGGGTTACACAGAGAAACGCCAAGCTAGGAGGAACCCTATTCTTCACCGCGGGGACACAGCTTCCGATAATCAACACAATCGCCGAATCCGTCTATCCCAACTACAGCGTGAGGCTGAACTTCCTCAGCGATCTCGGTGTCGGTCAGGGTGTGATTACCCTAGTAGCAATCGTGCTCTTCACAGCCGGTCAATACCTGGGTATGGGAGTCGGCGGGATGGAGAGAATGATCGTCTATCCCGAGCTTATCTGGCTGGTTTCCTTTGGTGCCTATCTGATGTCCAGCGAATAGTTCGCATTATCGATGGCTACAGAAGATGCCCCCGAACTGCGAGCACCATTCGAAAACCCTTAAAGAGAAAGTTTGAGCGGATATGTCATCTTGAGTCGGACATACGTTACTCGAACGTACAGGCTCTCTCAGAACTTCAAGGCTCCTCTTGACTTTGTCTATAAGTGGTGCACGGATTTCAGGGAGGACGACGGGAAGTACACGGGTTCGAAAACAAGGCGGGTCTTTCTCGAAAAGTCCAAGGACAAGTACATCTGGAAGGTAAAGTACAGGGAAGGCAGGAGGACAAAGGAAGGCGTTCGCGTTGTCTGGTTCAGACCGCCGAACGCATGGCATCTCGATACCTGCGGAGATGGAAGGGAAGTGGGAGACTACAAGCTCACGTCAAAGGGGAAGAACAGGACCCGACTCGAGATGATCTTCGATGTTACCTACGATGACCCCCGAGATGTAGAGAGCAGAGAGGAGTGGGAGAGGGACGGCAAGGATCGGCGGTTCGAGAGAGCAATTCCGCGTCGCGCTGCCGATGCCTTACGATTATCGCGATTGATTACCCGCTTTCGTCATTGTCCAGGGCGCCAGTACCGAAGGAATCTTGAGCCTGAACCGAGATTCGTTTACCTTGAAACTTTCACTGGAGTATCAAGCGCTCAGTAGCATGCTTGAGTCGACTTGGAATTCTGCCTCGGCGACTCCTTTCAGGGGGTCGAAATATGCGGCCCTCATATGCTTTCTTGCGAAGCCAGTCACGAACGGGGCAAGGAATTGGAGCAAGCCCCTGAACTTCATCTGAAAGGCGAATGTA
>JACPTA010000028.1 GCA_016193005.1 Nitrososphaerota archaeon
CGATACTGTCTGTAGGAGAATCCCCATATTCCCAAGATTAGAGCCGTAAGGTAAATCCCGAGCACTGTAAAGGAGACATCTCGAAGCAGACCGAATGTCACTTGAAGGATTTCAAGAGTGCCCACTGCAACAGCGAGAATAACTGAAGTAGCAGTGAGATTGATATTGTAGAAGAGTCTTCTCAAAGGTTCCATCATCGACCAGGTATAGACTCTTTTCATCACGAACCCATCAGTAGTGTCACTGGTGATGACTCCGATGTCGAAGAGCAGGACAGGTAGGATTGCGTAGAAAGGGGAATGCGCGAGCAAAGCCGATAGGGAAAGTGCGCCTACCTCGCTGACGGTGTCGAACGCAACACCAAAGAGCATTCCCACGCCCAACATCTGCCACTGACGGGAGACGAAGAGTGCTAGTCTTCCATAAATCTTGGAATAGAGCCCACCAATTGAAGCTGTATCTTTCGATGCGAAAGATTCTTTCCTCTTCCAGACCCTGATGAGGTTCGCGAGTATCAAGATGTTTATGAAAGCTATGACGTAAAGGAGTCCAGCGGATATCCCTACCCCCAAGATCTGCAGAAAGGCCTCGTAAGGCAAAAATGCATTGGCCAGCGTTATCACGACCAACGCCATCGCTGTAACTGTGACGCTGTGACCTGCTGCGAAGAACGTGCCCACGAACGAATTTTCTCTGCTCTCGCTACCCAGTTTTCTGGTAACGTTGTCAATCATGGCTAGATGATCGGCATCGAGCCCATGCCTCAGTCCGAGAAGGAAACCTGTGATTCCGAACCAGATGAGGGAGAACGGACCGCTACCCGTGAGTATGGATAGGAAGAGCCCCGCGCCAGAGACAAAAAGTAAGGAATAGACTAAGACTATTTTCTTACCCAATTGCTATTACCCCTATGTTCACCGCAAAACGAGGTGGGAGGAGAGTCACAAGTCCCGTCCTTGTAACCCTCTCTCTGTCAGGATTCATATCTGTTCCTACGGGTCGTGGGAGTGCATGTAGCCTTGGTACGGGGTTCCTAGGTAGGGAAACGTCTCTAGGTATGGCTGGTCGTTCGTGGTGCCGTCCGTCAGCAGGGATGCCGCACCGTCTGGCGTGTAGCTTGCGACCAGTCCGTAGGTGGCGCCTGCCAGAGCCCTCAGCTCTACGGCAGTTACGTTGTCGAAGACTCTCCTGCCGTTGGGGAATCCAGAGAGATCTCCTCCTAGGATTCCGAATCTCGCGGTACTGTCACTAGCTGGGTTGGTTGTTGAAATCGAAGGTGGTATAGCGAGGTTCAGTCTGAGCATGTCAGCCAGATTCGCGCCCGTGAAGTTCTGGAAGCCCGTGATGATGCCAGACGGTATTCCGGTCAGCAGGATTGCGACTAGGTCTGCCCTCGGCCGGGTGGCTGGCGGGGTCGCTAGCAGGGCTGCGAGGTTGGGGAAGACGCCAGGGTAGAGCACAGGAAGGAGGTTCTGTAGGCCAGGGTCGTTGTAGTTACTCACGAACTGGGCGTCGTTGACTGGATATGACGCGTTCCAAAAGTCCTTTGAGCCGAGTGGTATTATGACCTCGTTGATCAAGGGGTTCCCTAGGCGAGATACTTGGGTGTATGGACCAGTAGCGATGCCTACGTCCAATACCGTGACCTTTCGACGGCTAGCCGTTGTCCACACACCTATCGTTGCGGCAGGGTCGCTCACGTTGGTCGGCATCTGACCATTCCTTGTGACCTCTATGATTGGCACCTGCAGCGCGATTGAGTGAACGTTGAAGCCCTTCGTGCCATTAACACCCGGCGCCGCTGGTGTCGAGATGAGGTGCAGGTTCTCGAACGGCCTGAGAGTCCCTAGGTCGAATATCGAGCCGAGATCGACGTAGAACCCATCAGCTCTCTGACCGGCGAATACCTTCCAACCGTTCGTGAGTGTGTGGATTGCAGGCGGGACCAGATTCGTCGCGTAGTTCGGAGTGGATCGCGGCCCTACGTTTACTGGAGGAGTCAGAAGTCCTGTTGCGACCACCGATTTCTGCCCAGTCCGCCTGTTTCCTATCACTTTTGTCACGTTGTATACTTGGACCACATTCAGGTTGTTGTAATTGCCTGAGCTGGAGTCAAAGGAGATCGGGCCGACGTTGTACAAGAATGTACCGGCGTTCAGAACTGTTGTGTTGAAGTTGAACTGAAAGGTTACGTCTTCCTTTCCGTCTCCGTTGTTGTCCACTAGGATCTCGTAGAGCACGTCGTCTCCGAACTTTGCGAAGTTCGGTCCTCCCGCTGGTTCTTGAATTGGAACGAAGTTAGAGACGAAGGTCACCATGTTCGACGCGTCGGGGCTCACGAATGCGTAAAGATCGGTGTTGTCGGCCGCAGGGTCGTTAGAGATTGAAGGTGCTTCTCTATGCGATGTCATTCAGCTACTCAACTCCGCTTCCAGCGAAGGCCCTGTTCAGCTGTGAAGCTAGATCTACATCGTCTATACTGAACTCTTCGTCTCCCCTGAAGCCCATCATCATCCTTTCCGTTACAACGATGACCAGGGGTCCCTTCGTGTCCGTGCGGAAGGTCGTCTTCTTCAAGCCAGCTGGTGTGGACTGAGTCGCACCAGATACATTCGCCATGTATGGCGCTGCCGCGATGACAGCTCCGGCCACTGCCAGCGCTTTTATTGCATCCCTTCTATTCAGTTTGCTTGACATTATACAATGCGAAATCTAATTCTGATTTTATAATTTCACCCAAATCTCACCAGAATCTCACCCGAATTCAAGGAAGGGATATGAAGAAGAAGGGAGGCTATCTGTCTTGCTCAGTTTATTAATGGATTCTTCTCTGCAACTCGTTTGAAGACACACGAGATGGAGTTTCGTGGATATCTCGTCGGCGGGCTTCCGGGGAAATGGTGAATCTAATGGTACTCTACTTTAGCCCGACCCGAACAATTCGAGGAGGACTATCGTCAATCTGTTTCTTCAAGCGGAATGGTTTTCGGATTTCGGTGCAACTCGGTCATCAATCGGCCGGACTTGAGGAGGGAAGGCGGGGAGCGGCAGGCTCATCCTCGCCGATGATTGACCCTGCTTTCAAGCGGGTCGTGATGTACCTCTTCGTCGGAACCAAGGGAGGTTTTAACAGGATGAAGATCTTAATGCTGCTGCAGGAAGAACCGATGAACGCGAACAAGATTTGTGAGAGGCTCCATCTAGACTACAAGACGGTTCAGCATCACCTTAGACTCCTTGAGGATAACAAGATGCTAGTTACGAGTTCGCCCAAGGGGACCTATGGGGCGATGTACTTCCTGGCATCGTACGTCGAGAGGAATATTGCATTCCTAAACGACATTTGGGTCAGATTTGGGAAAAGGTAGATATCGTGAAAGCTCGCCCGAAAACTCGGTTGGAGTCATGAATTGGTCTTCGACATTTTCTGGATGAATGTCGCAGCAGTGTTCGCGCTGGTCAACGTCGTCTTCGTGGTTCTACTGATCTACGCGTACTACCAGAGCTGGAGGAATTTCAGGTCTGGTTTCACCGCAAGCCTCTTAGTGTTTGCCGCCTTCTTCCTAGTTCAGAACGCGATAATCATAATTTTCTGGTACGTCCTGTACGGTCTCGTCGCTTCGGCGCAACCCATCGTAGTGGCAGCGGCTCCATACCTCACACTAATCAATGCGATGGAAGCGATAGCACTTGGAAACCTTGTCCGCGTAACCTGGAAGTAGCTGGGGAAAGACTTCAGCTGGAAGTTCTGAGTAGTTCCCTGAGAGGAATTGGGCGGGCTGCACATCATTAAAAGGGAGACTCTCCCGATTATGTGATAGTTTGCTAAAGGTGGTTCCTGGAGAAGCCGCCCTAGTTTTCAAGGACGGCGACTCTTGCTCTCTATTGATCTCGGACCTTCATCTCGGGCTGGAGAAGGAGATGGCGGCGAAGGGTTTCAGGATTCCCCCCTACTCCATGAAGATGATGGATAAGGTCAAGGCAATTGCCGAGAGCAACAGGGCTGACAGAATCATCGTCCTAGGCGACGTGAAGCATTCCATAGGCAAGGTAGAGGACATAGATTGGAGCGTAATCCCATGGTTCTTCGACACCCTGCTGGATCTCTTTGGCTCGGCAGATGTGGTACCTGGGAACCATGACGGAGGGATAAAGTCCCTCCTCCCATCAAGAGTCAAGCTTCACCCTTCAGCCGGCGTAGTCCTGGGAGCGGAGGAGAGGGTCGGAGTTGCTCACGGCCACTCATGGCCGTCGAAGGAGGTCGTGACATCGGGGAAGATAGTGATGGGTCATACACATTTCACGTATGAGTTGAGGGACAGGTTCGGAGGCCGCACGAGGGAGTCGGTCTGGCTCTTCGCCAAGTATGATATGATGAAGCTGTTAAGAAAGGCAGGTCACAAGGATGACTCGACTGGCAGCGGGGAGCTGATAGTGATGCCACCGTTCAACCGGCTCGTCGGTGGGCACCCCATAAACGTCCCGGGAGGCTTCGACTTTGGTCCTGTCCTGTCATCCGGATCCGTCGATATCTCTAGCTCGGATATGTTCTTGCTGGACGGGACCAGGGTCTGACCGGGCCTAGGTGTAGACCGCTGGACCGCTCACAGCCTTCTGAATGAACCTGTCGAGCATGCTCTCCCCTACGGCACCTATCAGTGCGTCAACGGGTTTCCCATGCTTGAATATCATGAAGGTGGGGATGGAGAAGACCTCATACCTCGTTGCCAGACTTGGTTGTTCGTCGACGTTCAGCTTCCCTATCGCTATCTTCCCTGAGTATTTCCCGGCCAGTTTCTCCACCACCGGCTCCATCATTCTGCAGGGACCGCACCACTCCGCCCAGAAATCGACGAAGAGCGGCTTCTCGCTGCTCGCTAGTTGTTCAAAGTTTGATTCTGAGAGCTTCACAATCTGCTCCGA
>JACPTA010000029.1 GCA_016193005.1 Nitrososphaerota archaeon
CTCTCCTTGACGAACCGGTTCTCGTCTAGGCGTTCAGAACTTTCGAGAGCAGACTAAGAGAGACGTTTCCGCCAGAGACCACGAGAACCACTTTCTTCCCTAGCTTCTCGGTGTCACGATTCGCGAGCAAGAGCGCCGCTGGCGCAGAGCCAGATGGCTCTGGGAATATGTGGGCGTCTCTCATCAATACCTTCATTCCGTCGAGGATCTCTTCGTCCGAGACGCTGTAAACTCCTTCAACGTGCTTCATGCAGGCCTCGAGTGTCAGGTCCCCTACAGAAGGAGGAATGAGTCCGTCTGCGATTGAGTTTGGAGAATCGACACTGACAAGCTTTCCCGCTCTCATCGCGGCCTGGAGCTTGGGCGCCCCCGCTGGTTCGACCCCGAAGACCTTCGCCTTTGGCAACTTGGATTTCACGGCAATCGCTATGCCGGCGATGAGTCCTCCACCGCCAACGGGAACGATCACGGAGTCGAGATCCTCTAGTTGTTCAGCTATCTCGAGACCGCAGGTTCCCTGACCAGCAATGACCGCAGGGTCATTGAACGGATGGACGAAGGTTGCGCCCGTCTCTCTCACGATTTCTTGCGCCTTCGCTTCCCTCTCGCTGTGATAGTTCCCGTACTTTATGATCTCCCCGCCGAACTCCATTATCATGTTGACCTTCTCTTGCACGGCGTTCTTAGGAAGAATGATCGTGGATTCCTTCCCGAGTCTATTTGCCGAGTAGGCTACCGCCATGCCGTGGTTACCTGACGAGACGGCGAGGACCTTCTTCCCTTCGATCTTTGAGACCTTGTTGTAAGCTCCCCTTATTTTGAAGACCCTGATTGGCTGAAAGCACTCCAGCTTGAGGTAAACTTCTCTGTGAAACCTTTCGGAGAGCGCGGGCGACAAGACGAGAGGCGTCCTGCTCGCGACGCCGGCAATTCTCTTCTGGGCATCGATTATTTCCGCCAAGGCTGGCAGTCTGCGTGATTCCTGTGGCTTCAATTTAGTTGAGGTCGGCAACTACCCACTCACTCCACCTCGCCGCCGAACGAGCGATATTAGCTTAGTGGGGCGGAGACCGCGCGCAGGAGTGAGACCGCCGTCCCTCAGCCAGTCCGCCTGATGATCCTTCCCATGAACTCTATCATCTTCCGTGGTCGAGAAGGAGGGATCAGTTCGGCAACGGTAACTTGCTTGACACCAGCCCTCTGAAATTCCTCTACCTTCTGCCTGACCTCCTCCTCGCCACCGATTGCGGCAGTCTTTTCCACGACCGCGTCAGGCACTCGTCCCGCGATACGAATGGCCTCCTTCACGGACTTCGCTGAGGCGAGTAGATTCTGATACTGAGGAGAGGTGACGAGGTCCCCTTCTGCTAAGGTGTTGAGTATGTTCTTCTCAAGAACTAGTGTGACCTTCGCCGAAAGGAAGGCCTTCCTTTTCTCCACGGCATTCCTGGAGACGGCCACCATCAGCTGCGTGGAGCCGTCTATTTTGCTGGCCGACCTGCCAACTGCGGCTGCCGCGCTCTTTATCGTCTTCCACCGTTCCCGGAAGGTTTCGGGGGTGTTGAGCCATGCGTACCAGCCGTCCGCGTACCTTCCCGCGACCTCGAGCATTCTTCTTCCCGAAATGGCACCCAAGTAAATCGGTGGGCATGGACGTTGAGTCGGGCTTTGCGCGAGAAAGGCCTCCTTCAAGGAATAGAAGTCTCCGCCGAAGGTTACCCGTCGTACCTTGCTGCTTGACCAAAGCTGTCGAATCACCTGAATTGCCTCCGCAACTCTCCTAACCCTCGTAGCAGGCTTTTCCCATGGGAGCCCGAATGGCACGACGTTCATCGCCTCTCCTGCCCCGATTCCGAGGATTGCCCTCCCCCCGGAGATTGTATCGAGAGAAGCGACTGAGTGGGCGGTCCTGCTCGGATGGGTTCGCTGAGGGTCTGTTACTCCAGAGCCGAGCTTGATCCTGCTTGTCCTGACCGCGACGGCAGAGAGGACAGTCCATGGCTCGAGCCTTGCCCCGTCCAAGTCGACGAAGTGGTCGCCTACCCAAAAGAAGTCGAAGCCATGCTTTTCTGCTAGGATGCCGTTTTCGAATGCCTCAGTGGGGCCCACACCCGGGTTCTCATAGCCGAACTTCAATCTCCCGTGCGGCATCCTGGAGCAGTTAAAACATTTACATGATTCTACCTACTCCGGGCGAACTGGTCCAGATTCAGGTACTCTTCTGCCGCCGACCATCTGAGTAATTCGTCCGAACAATCAAGCGAGTACCGCCTTAGGAGCCCTTGAACCCGCGCCAGGATTTCGTCTCCTCCCCGCATCAGGGGCGCGGACGGGGTTCCGGTGATTCTTTCGAACATCGTCTTCGACTCTTCGTACCCTTGAAACCTTAGGATACCAGGTGACACCGAGGAAACTCCTGCCTCCGCCAGCTTCTCGATTAACCTCTCGAGGTCTGTAAGGATCAGCTGGGGGACTACGGGGGCGAGCGACACCCAAGTCTGAATTCCGACCGAACTAAGTCTCTTCAAGACATCTATCCTTCTCTCCAGCGACGATACGCCTGGCTCGTAGAATTTGTCCGGGACGGTGGAAATCGAAAGCCCGACCCTCACCCAATCAAACCTCTTCAACAAGTCCAGATCCCTCAGGACCAATGGTGACCTGGTCAGGATGGATACTGGGAATCCCCGCTTGAGGAGAACCTGAAGACATCTTCTCGTTATCATGTATCTCGCCTCGGGTGCCTGGTAAGGGTCGGTTGCGCTGCTGAGAAAGACGACATTCTTCTGGACCTGCCTCAATTCCATGGCGAGAACTTCTGGAGAGTTCACCTTTGCATCCACAAAAGAACCCCAGTCTCTCTCGTCATGAATGAGAGAGGGGACATAGCAGTAGACGCATCCATGGCAGCAGCCCCTGTAGAAATTCGCTGTATACCCTGAACTCCCCCCGAACTCAAGTCTGTGTAAGAGAGTCTTGCATCTTACCTCTCTGATCTGAAGATTCCTCAATATTGTTCTAGGTTCTGGCGATAAATAAGGACAACTGTAATTCCTATCCTCAAGGCGAAGGGCTTCGCCTCACGGCAAAGTCTCAGCGCGAGCTACTCGTCTTCCTCTTCTTCGTCGGAATCCTCTTCTATCTCTATCTTGATCTCCTCCTCAACAATCTTCTCGCCCTTCTCGCCCACCAACTGGTCGATGGGGTACCAGTGCTTCTCGCCGTCGAGTGCAGACATCTCCACTTCACTGTAGCCCGCGAGAGTCCTTCCGGTCATCACCCCTGTCTTCGCTTTTTCATTCAACTGACCAATCTTCTTCACCTCGACTCCTTCCTCTCCGAAGATGGCTTCTCGGACAGCGTTCACCTTCACTTTCAGCCCTTCGATAGGTTTGAGGTCCATCTCGTGAGCGCCTCAGAATCTCGGAAAGTTACTTATGAATTGTTCGCGTACGATAGTGTACTTGTTTTTTGGAATCCGAAGCAGAACACGGACCTTGGGCCTTGTTCACGGTAGCAGTTGATCGATCTTTGACAGGATAGGTCGGCCAGAACTCGACTGCGAATTATTTCTGAGCAACCTTGACTGAAGCACTCGCGGCCTGAGCTCTCTTCTGCCGGGCGAGCATCATCTCGGAGAGGCCGAGCAACACGAGTATTGCGATTCCGGCTCCTTGGTGGCTCATCGCTAGCTGTTGGTCGATTACGCTCAGTATTCTGAAGCCTAGCGCGATCTGTGCGAGAACTATTATGAAGGTGACGAGATAGAGGAATTTCAGTCCTGCCGAGGCTACATAGTACGCTCTTGCGACTAGATACGCTACCAGCGCGACTCCACTCAGCCCAATTATCATGTGAGTGGAGAGCAAGAACGGAGATAGAGGGGAAGAGACATCTCCTGCAACGAAGAAACCGAGGACTATCTGAATGATGAGACCAGCGGCGCCCACGACCCCTACGGTTCTCTGGCCGCTCATGTCATTGCCTCTTGCCATGGGGAATTTAACCGCACTTTCAGGTGCCGAATCGGGTCGCCAGTAAGCTTGCCGCGCCCCTGATAATCAGGAATGCAACTACTCCTCCTGCCGCTCCCGAGACGACGATTGCAGCAGCATCGAAGCCAAAGTACGTCGTCGGAATGTTGACGAAACCGTAGAAGGAGTATGAATAAGGATAGAGCAGCCAGTAGGAAAGAGCACCGAAGACAGTCCCACTCACAGCCGAGAAAGTGGGCTTGCCGAGCATTCCTACCCTTCGTGCCAAGACCTCTCCCAAAGCTGCCGAGAGGACAGGTGCGGGGAGGAGATAGGCGTTCCTCTCGAATCCGTAAAGAAGGACCGCATTGAAGATGAAGAAACTGAAGGCTGCGAAGGTGACGAAACCGAATCGCCTAGTCAGCAGAAGCGCAGAAACTGACACAGATGACACAAGGAAACTTCCGGCGACGAGAAAGTAAAAACCACCCGCATCACCTGCGAAGAATGCGGCGAGATATGATGCGGAACCGATGAGGAGCATCCAGACCGAACAGATGACGATGCCGAAGGATATGGCCACATATCGCTGGTCAACCCAGCTTGTCTTCGAGCCATGGAGGAGCGCGGCAGAAGCCAGCCCGCCTGCAGCGACCAGAAACATGCAGACGACAAAGAGGCTGTGGATTGCAAGATGGGCCGGTGTCGTGATGGGGGTGTTGGCAAAGATCCTGTGATAGAGCTCGTTCAACGTACCGGATCCTATTTCGCCTATCGCCCCCGTAAAGACAACCAACATGGCCGGTCTGACCGTGCGCCTCCGCTCGGAATCGTCCCCTCCCCACAAGGCGATGCAGACCATGATGAAACCCAGCAGCGAGGCGGCGTACAGCGAGAGATGAGCCGGATTCAGCGCCGGGTCGACCGTCTTGAAGACGAACCTGTGCGAGAAGACGTCGACGTATCCCGAAGCAACCTGCCAGTACGAGGACAGCGAGAGGAGGAGGATGACTCCGTTTACGCTCCTCAAACGGGGCTTGGAAGGCCAACTTTAATTAATAAATCTCGAGCTTGTCTACTCCATGACCAGGCTTAGCGAATTACACATCAAAGGGAGGCTGAAGGGTCTGCACGGGTGGAAATACAGGAACAATTTCCTCACAAAGGCATTCGAGTTCAAGACTTTCATGGCTGGGATAAGGTTCGTGAACGATATCGCTGCAATCGCAGAGAGGCTCGACCATCATCCAGACATTCACATTCGCTGGACTACCATCAAGCTCTCCGTGCAATCACACGACGAAGGAGGAGTCACGTCCAGGGACGTCAGGCTCGTCACAGAGATAGAGAAATTCCTTCATCGGAAGACTGGATAGGCCAGCCATCTCACACGGAAGACTGGATAGGCCAGCCATCTCACACGATCAAATATAGGTAGGCATAGAGGACGACGATGTTGAGTAGAGTAACAACCACGCCTATCTTCAAGAACTCAAAAAAACCGAGTCTGTGGCCCCTTCTCTCCGCCTCTTCCAAGATTATGAGGTTGCTGGCAGCACCAAGAAGCGTAAGATTGCCGGCGATTGTACTCCCACCCGCTAGCGCTGCCCACGCGTAAGCATCACCAGGACCAAAGTTCAGCGATCTCATCAAAGGCAGATAGAGAGCAACCATGGGAACGTTGCTTAGAACCTGACTGAGGAGAACGGCCGAAATTGTAATCGCAAGAATCGCTCCTCTGGGGTTCAGAGTATCTATCGGTGGAAGATAGTTAGTTATGAAAGCGATTATCCCGTTCAGAGAGACGGCTTCCATGAGAACGAAGAGGGACGCGAAGAGTACCAATATCCCCCAGTCGAGCGACCTCACGATATCTCTGCTCCTCCCGCTCACCGCAAGCAAGAGAGCGGCTCCAAAGAGAGAGATTTCACTAATCCCGAACGGCTGACTCAGGCCAGCCGCCTGGAATACGTTGGCTAGCACTATGCCTGCCATAGTGATGACCACTATCACCACGGCCACTCTCCCCAACCTTCTGTCACTGGCCGGCTTTTCCTTTATTCCAGCCTCCAAGGCGGTCAGCTCGACGAACCCGGACCTGGCCGTCGTGAATTCTTTCCTGTATAGGAATCGGAATAAGAGAAAAGTTATCCCAAGGTTAATGACTGTAGGCAGAGCTAGAAAGTATGCAAACTTGACCACCGGTGCGGACATCCCACTAACGAGGGCGACGAGCAGGTTCTGCGGGTTTCCCATCGGCGTCGCAACACTTCCGATGGTGATGGAGAAGGCGAGTATCAAAAGCAGAGGCTTCACCCGAATCCTCATCTTCTTTGCCAGAGAGATCATGATTGGAGTGCCCATGAGTGCGAGAGTGTCGTTCATCAGAAATGCAGAAAGAACGGCAAAGCCCAAGAAAGTAAGGAAGATCACGTCCTCCGCCTTCCTCGCCCGGAGGATCATCCTAGTTGCGAAATCTTCCAGAACGCCGGAGATATCAAGAGCCGTGACCAGGGTGAACATGCTGAAAAGAAAGATGATGACTTGAAGGTTGATGGAACTGTATGCTTCTTGGATGCTTATTGAGCCCGATGCGACCATCGCCGCAGCGCCCAAGAGGAGGACCAGCCATATTGGCGCGCCGGCGCTCCTCGCGCTCAAGTTTCGAAGCGAGAGCGCACCGTAGGTTGCCAAGAATATGGCAAGGGCTACGAACTCCAACCGCGTCACCTCAATTATGAATCCTTATTAGAAGTTCATGCCGCTTTGGCTGAACGGCTTGGCTCTGATTACCTGGGAAGATTTTCGACAAAGTCGAACCGAGCGTTGGGACGGCAAAAAAGGTCGCAGATTTTCCTGAAGCGAAGAAGGGTTCCTATAACTCGGGATTGACTTACGAGGTCAGGGACCAACACGTTGGGTGCCCAGGTTACAAGACTCCAAAGAAAGAACCAACGGGAGACAGCTTATCTGAGTGATGATCTGCCTTCCGAAGGAGGTCGGAAACTTCATTTCTGGAGTACCCTACCACGGGTTTCGTGTTGACTAAGGGGAGGTGGTTCTCTCACAATACGAGAAGCCTGCGGAAGGCGTGAGGCTGGCCTAGTCAATCTTCAACTCCGATAATTCTTATATACAACTCGAAGTTGTATACTTGGCGTGGTAATTTAACCTATGTCATCTACAGCTATTCCGGCAATGACCAGGGACGGCACTCCCGTCCTCATTCTGAAGGAAGGCAGCAGCCAGTCGAGGGGGAAGGAAGCTCAGAGAAACAATATTGCGGCGGCGAAGCTGATCGCGGAGATAATCAAGAGTTCCATGGGTCCGAGAGGAATGGATAAGATGCTCGTCGACTCGCTCGGGGATGTCACGATCACCAACGACGGAGCAACGATGCTGAAGGAGATTGATGTTCAGCATCCTGCGGCCAAGATGCTCGTGGAGGTCGCAAAGACAACTGATGCGGAAGTAGGAGACGGAACAACGTCGGCAGTCGTCCTTGCCGGAGCTCTCTTGGAGAGGGCCGAGGAACTCCTTGATAAGGGCGTTCATCCGACCGTAATCGTCGAGGGTTACACAAAAGCCTCGAACAAGTCCATAGACGTGCTTGGGAGCTTCGCCGAGAAGGTTCAAGCATCCAACAAGGAATGGCTCGTAAAGGTTGCGAGGACGAGCATGCAGACGAAGCTCGTGTCCAGAGAGGCACAGGACCTCGGAGAGCTCGTCGTGCAGGCTATCCTCTCGATAGCCGAGAAGAAGGATGACGGCACTTACAAGGTGGACATCGAAAACGTGAAGGTTGACAAGAAGCCAGGAGGCTCGATAAGGGATACCAGCATGATAAAGGGCATCGTCCTTGACAAGGAGGTAGTTCATTCGGGCATGCCAAAGAGAATCGAGGACGCGAAGATCGCCCTCGTGAATTCAGCTTTCGAGATCGAGAAGACGGAGTTTGACGCGAAGCTAAACATCAGCGACCCATCCCAGATGAAGAAGTTCCTGGACGAGGAAACGAGATTAATGAAGGAAATGACAGAAAAGATCGTGGCTGTGGGTGCGAACGTCTTGGTCTGCCAGAAAGGAATCGACGACATTGCTCAGCATTACCTTGCAAAGGCTGGCATCCTTGCGGTGAGGAGGGCCAAGGAGAGCGACATGTCAAAGCTCGCCAAGGCGACAGGAGCAAGGGTTGCTACGACATTCGACGACATCTTAGAGAAAGACCTCGGACATGCAGGCCTGGTCGAAGAGAGGAAGATCGAGCAGGACAAGTGGGTCTTCATCGAGGGCGCCAAGAACCCGAAGGCGGTCACAATCCTCATTAGAGGTGGTACTCAGAGAATCGTCGACGAGGTGGAGAGGTCGCTTCACGATGCACTGATGGTGACAAAGGATGTTCTCGAGAAACCAGCAGTGGTCGCTGGCGGAGGTGCGCCTGAAGCGGAAGCCGCTTCCCAGGTCATGAGGTGGGCAGAGAAGTTGGGAGGCAGGGAGCAACTTGCGGCCCAAAAGTTCGCAGAGGCGCTGGAGGTTATTCCGACGGCTCTGGCCGTGAACGCAGGGATGGACCCGATCGACGCGCTCGTCGAGCTGAGGGCAAAGCACGCTGAGGCAGGAAAATGGTACGGCATCGAGGCGAAGGCTGCAAAGATCAAGGACATGTACAAGGAGCAGGTCTTCGAACCACTCGCCGTGAAAGAGCAGGTCATCAAGTCGGCCACAGAGGCAGCATGCATGCTCCTCCGCATCGACGACGTCATCGCTTCTGGCAAGATGGCCGGAGGCAGAGGACCCCCAGGCGGACCTGGTGGGGGTGGCATGGGTGGTATGGGCGGCGAGGGCATGGGCGCCGACATGGACTGAGGGAAGCATCCATAGTCTGTGCGCCTGTCTTCCGTAGGTAATCCGTACTAGCTCAGCAACACTGGCCTCTCTGCCCTCACGGGCTTCGGCATGAGAGGGGTAGCCAGTGCGCCGATCATCCCGGTTACAGCCATCAGCTCGAACGCGATGTTCAGATCCGGGAGGTTGTTCCCCACGATCACTCCAACCACCAAGGGCCCGATCACGCTACCACCTGTGATACCAAGGCCCCACACCAGCGAGTTCGCAAGCGATGCTGACGTATCTGGGACATACTCGGAGGCGAGCGCAAGGAGAGTCGGGAAGATGCTAAAAGTGAAGAGGCCGAACAGTCCGATGAAGAGGAACTCAATTGTCCCTGCGCTGAAAATGTATCCGAGGGTGGAGAGGGCCGAGCCGGCAGACCCGATTCCAAGGACGAGCCGCTTGTCAAACCTGTCAACCAACACCCCAAAGAAGAGCTGGCCGATTATTGCTGTGGCATACATCACTCCCAAGGTCAGGCCGAGGAGGGTCCCAATCCCAGCCCCCTTCTGCGTGGAGATGTAGGTTGGAAGCCAGAAGGAGATTCCTGTGGCCGAGATGGAACGCACGGCCGTCACGACGGTCAGGATTACTATTCCCCTCGTCAATGCTTCTCTCGCCTTCGAACTCTCTTCTCCGTTCCTGACCCTCTCCGTCATCGTGCGCCCCCTCAACCCGAGCGGGATGATGAGTGAGGCTGCGAAGCCAATCAGGGCAAGCAGGATGAACGCCCCGCCTCTGGAAAGAAGGATCGCGGCAAAGAAGAAGAGCACAGGATAGGTCGTCGCGCCCAGTCCCCCCGCTGCGCCGTTGACTCCCAGTGCCTTGCCCTTCGACTTCGCAAGGAAAATTCCTTGGAGGACAGTCGCCGCCAAGGGATGGTAGTATGCGCTTCCAAAACCTGCGATGATAGAGGAGATGACGGCGAGGGTCGCGAGCAGGCTTCCCGCCGTCAAGGCTATCGAAACGAAAAATCCCAGCAGGCTGGTCGAAAGCAACGACAGCCCGACCCCAATCATCGTGGCGTGGGAGCCCCTCGTGTCTGCCCACCTGCCTACGAACACAGCGAACAGGGATGAGGAGGCATAGAACGCGATGGACATCAGCGTAACGGTAAGGATTGGAACTGCTTTCTCGCTCGCGACTATGGCCGCAACTACCGGGATGAACATCGTGCTTCCATCGTTAACAAAGTGACCCAATGAAGTGAGGGCTAGCGCCACCCATTGCGATCGAGCTTCGTTCACCAACTGCCGGTGGTTTCGGGCCGAGGAATTGTCGGGATAAGCGTTGCCTTCTCTCTAGTTCTGCTTCCACTTTCCGATGCTCGTCAGAATGTCAGCCTGCGCCCTGACCACCTCTTCCATCTTCAGCTTCGTTATGTCGACGAACTTCAGCTCGGTCCACGCCTCGTTGGTGGCCACGGAGTCCCTCGTTCCATGGAAGACGAACTCGAAATCCCAGTGGCTCATGGGCCCGTAGGCTTCGGCGAAGGTGACGGGCCCCTCAAGCTTCTGGTCGTATATCCTCAACTGCTCCCGCATTATTCTCTGAGCCCCGTCCTGAGGTGACTCATAGAGGATCAGGTGCGACGATGGTAGCATCCATCCCCTGCTATGCCTCTCAGCCCTCTCGGCGTCGAGTGCACCAAGATGATCCCACTGAGCTTTCTTGTTGATCTTTCCCAGCAAGATTGCACTTGGATCTCCTCTTTGAGCAATGACCACAAACACAGACATGCACATCCCTCCCTCGGGAACCTCCCTGGTTCTTGGAGGTGATGCGTTCCTGCTGAACGCCGCGAACCTCCTCTCCGTCGTCATGAATCGGCGGGAGAAGCATACCTCAGTTAAGTCTTCTGTCGGTTAAGGAATCTTTTCAAAGTATTGAAGCATGCCCATGAGGGTTATCCTTATCGAGAGGCGCGCGTATCTTGGAAAATCCTCCGTGCGTAGTCCCGACTCGCTGACCACCTCACGCTGGAACTCCTCGACCATCTCATCGAGCGAGACACCGTTCTTCCTGAGCTCCCTGACGCGGGATAGCCACGCGGCCGTCTTGTTCTTTGTAGTCTCCAGTACGTTGACCACGTCATCCCGGATTCCGTAGTGAGGAACGAGTAGTTTCCTAGAATCCAGCTGCGAGAGCCTCGAGATGGTCTCCCTCAGCTTCGGCGGATCCAGGCTCGGAGGAGGAGTGGTAGGTATCATGGTGGGGATGTTCGGGTAGACGATTCCGACAGCATCTGCAGAGAGCAGGAGCTTCTCTTCCTCAACAAGGACTGAAATCTGATGAGGCGCGTGGCCGGGAGAGTGCATCGCGGTGAGAGTCATCCCTCCCAGGTCGAGTTGCATCTCTTGGCCGACAGCCGTTATCTTCTGTTGCAGGATTGGGAGGGGTTGACCGTAGGATTGAACGAGTTTTTCCCCGAAGATGCTCGTGACACTCTGAATGAGGCGGGTAGGATCGACGAGGTGCGGGACAGCCCTCTCGTGGGCGATCACCTCGGCCTTTGGCATGTGCTTCAACAGGTGCCCTGTCGCTCCCGCATGATCCATGTGAACATGGGTGGGAATCAGATACCTTACCTCCGACGGAGAGATGCCGATTTCTGAAAGCTCCTGAAGGATGACCTCATAAGATGAGGCGTAACCGCAGTCGATTAGGGCAACCTTCGCCCCTTTTAGCGCGTACACTGCGACTGTTCCAGAATTTCCGAGTGCGTGAGTGTCAAGGAGGAACACCTTCTCGGACACCTGCGTAACCGTCAATTGCAGGCGCCACCGCGAATATCGATTTAATGATTACCACAGAATCTATCCTGGTAGCCCGATGAACTCTCGGACTGAAACTGTAATAAATCGAATCCTTTGCTCGACTGCGGAAGAGTGTGGAGAGAAGAGCCGAGGTCGTCATTATCGGTGGCGGGTCAACTGGTTCCAGCATACTCTATCACCTTGCGAAGGAAGGCACGAAGGACGCCCTGCTCATTGAGAGAGGTCAGCAGATAGCTGCTGGCCAGACGAGCAGGTCCACGGCGCTGGTAAGGACCCATTACAGTCATCCGACGGTTGCGAAGATGGCGCTGATCAGCTACAGGTACTTCAAGAACTTCGAGAACGAAATTCCTGGTTACTGGTGTGGTTTCGTGGAGACTGGTCTGCTTGTGGGAGCCGACTCGAAGACGGAGCGCGCACTCAAGGAGAATGTCGCCATGTTCAAGGAAATCGGCATCGTCTCGAATTTCGTCGACAAGGATGAAGCCAAGAAGATTGAACCTCGGCTCGACCCGAGCAGCTTCTCTGCCATTGCCCACGAACCACAGATGGGCTACGCTGAACCGTCCACGACGGCCAGCTCCTTCACCCAAGCAGCGCAGTTCCTCGGTGCTGACGTCCTCTTGAACACTCGCGTGATGAGCATCGAGAAGAATCCTCGAGGGGGCTACTCAATCTTGACGACAAACGGCGAGATCATTGCTAGTAAGGTTATCATTGCTACAGGCGTCTGGTCGAACCCGCTCTTCGAGAAACTCGGCATCAAGGTCAGGATAAAACCCGTTCGCCATCCGGTGGCCATCTACCGGAGACCTCCGGAGTATCAGGGCAATAGGCCGGTGATATTCGACTTCCCGAGGAGCGCCTACTACAAGCCGGAGGGGCAGTACCTTTTCTTTGCTGGGAGCCTTGAGATGGAGCTCGACAACTACGAGATCGACCCTGATTCCTACAACGAGAACGTCACATTCGACGAGATCATGAAGTTCACCCAGTCGGTATCGGAAGTCCTTCCGGTGATGGGGTCGGGAGGTAAGTACGAGCGCAGCTACACCGGAGTGTACGACATCACCCCGGACCAGCAACCGATCATCGACGAATTCTCGGACGAGGGGTTCGAGGGATTGTACTGTTTAGTGGGCCTCTCAGGCCACGGGTTTAAGCTATGTCCGGAATTCGGCAGGATAATGAGCCAGTTAGTAATGAAGGGAAAGTTCAGTGATTATGACGTCTCGATTTTCAGGAGGAAGAGGTTCGAAGAAGGAAAACTGCTCAAGAGCAGGTACGAACTGTCGACGATTGGTTAATTCAAGCGTCACCTGCCAAATATGAGCAAGAAACGGGCTGCGAGACATTCTTAATCGTCGGGCATCCGGGTCGAAAGCTCAAGACCCAAGCAGATGACCATTGAATGAGCAAGAGCGCAGAAAGTATCTTCAGCATCTCGAAGGACCTGTTGCTGAACCGCAACGTCAGAGTCATCGCAATCACGAGCTTGATTTCTGGAGTATACATCGGCATGCTAAACACGATCATCCAACCTTTCACGCTCAGCGTAGGGCTCGGTCTGACAGCACTTGGAATCTTGCAAGCCCTAGGTAATCGCTTTAGCGGGATAACGGCTTCTCTGATTCAACCCTTCACAGGTCATTACGCTGACGTCTTCGGAAGAAAAGTCGTTATTGTCGCAGGAAGCGCGGCGACAATCGGCTCGATGATCCTCTTCCTTATCGCCGCCCTCACGCAGAGCTGGGTCGTCCTCACGATGGCCTATCTTCTCTACGGGATTTCCATGCTTTCTAGTCCAGCGTCCCAAGCCGTGGTGGCAGAGTCTGTGAGCTTGGAGCCGACCAAGATGCACGTAGCGTTCAGCTCGGTCTTTCTCTTTGCCTCTATTCCTGGTGCGGTGATGTCGTTCGTTGCCGGGGTGCTGGCGGACTCCATAGGTTACTTCGTAGTGTTCGTAATTGCTGTGATCCTCGAATCGGTAGACCTTTTCATCTTCGTGAGAGACCTAAGGGAGACAAAGGCTCCGGGGAGGACACCGGAATCGACTGTCAGTCGAGATAGATTCTCCCTCAGAAGTGCAATGAGCCTGCCGAAGGGGTTCTTGGGTTTCTTCGCTACATTCGCGATGGACTCGTTCACCTTCGGTATCTCGGCCACCATCATCTACGGAATGCTTGTGGAGCGATTCCGATACTCGAACACGGAAATCGGTTTGATTGTCGGAACACTCGCAATAGCGACGATCCTTGCTCAGTATCCGGCGACAAGGTTACTCGTACGAGTCGGACCCAAGAAATCTCTCGCTTTGTCCGAGTTCTTCGGATGCGTGCTCATGCTAGGCCCAAGAAATCTCTCGCTTTGTCCGAGTTCTTCGGATGCGTGCTCATGCTAGGGTGGTGGCTCTCCGACTCAATTCCTCTCTTCGTTTTGCTTTCGGTCGTTTTTGGGATCTCCATCGCCACTTGGGTGCCTGCGCAGCAATCTATGCTGATGGCGCATTCTCCTTCTGGAGAAAGGGGAAGCCTGGCGGGAAAGCTGGCCGCATTCCGCGGCCTCGTCTCGTTCCCCGCACCGATTGTTGGCGGCCTTCTTTACCAAACGTTTGGCTACTCCGCTCCGCTCCTCGCGAGCGCAGCGGGGATTCTTCTGACGTTGGCCATGATAGTCAGACTGTTGCCAAATGGAGCTCGGTGAGATGGCCGACGAATCGCGATACTTGGTTTCGAAAAGGACAGTGTGGTATGGGATTCAATTCAGTAGCTGGGCAACAAGAGGATGAGACGCCTTCGCAAACCTTCATAAAATTGGCAACCGCCGAGTAGTCGATGAGCCGACGAAGGGTAATCGACTGGTTGCTGGAAGATACCCAGCCTGCAATGCGTTATCTCACCCTGACCAATTTACTTGACAGAAACGCGAACGATCCTGAAGTCGTTGAAGCGCGGAAAAGGCTAGCCAAGAGGGGTTGGGCTGCGGACATCCTGCGCAATCGGCTTCCGGGTGGTTGGTGGGTCTCAGATGAGAGTCTGTACCGGCCCAAGTACATCGTAACCAACTGGATGCTCCTCGTACTCGCGGATCTGGGTCTGACCCGAAAAGAACCACGAATCAAGCGGGCAACAGAGCTCTGGATTCGGCGCTTTGCGAAACCAGACGGGGGGTTTGGTACGGACCAGGCGGAGAAGAGCCATCTCTGTGTGACCGGCAACACTGCCCGCGCTCTTGTTCAGTTCGGATACGCAGACCATCCGAAGGTCAGAAGGGCATTTGATTGGCTGGTGAGGGAGCAGAAGGAGGACGGTGGATGGCACTGCTTCGGGGGGAAGAGCGGTGTGCTTGATTCATGGGAGGGCCTCAGTGCGTTCGCTGTGTACCCCAGACAAAAGTGGACCCGCGCGATGAAGAGGTCGGTCGACAAAGGAGCGGAATTCTACCTGAAGAGGAACCTCCATCGACAGGGCGCTCGCTACGGTCCGTGGTTCCGATTTCATTATCCCGTTCACTACTATTACGACCTGCTCGTCGGGCTGGACATGCTCACGACGCTGGGCTACAGCGGTGACGCGAGGTTGAATAGGGCGTTGAGCTTGCTCAAGGAGAAGAGAAGAGCGGATGGGCGGTGGAACCTAGATGCAGTCCACCCTGACCTGGAGGGGTCCTACGCCGGTTGGTACAAGGATCGACCTCCCACGCCACTCTCTTTTGAAAGGGTAGGTCAACCGAGCAAGATGATCACCTACCGAGCGTTGCTGGTGCTGAAGAGGGCAGGGGTCTAGCGTCGAGGCAGGGGGTCTTGGTCCGAGTAGGTCGATTGGAACTAGGCTCGAGCAAGAATCCTTCAAAGTTGTCGGTTGCCGACTCTTGGCCTTCGGGCTAGAGGAACCGAAGAGTTGGAATGAGAATAGACCACTCAAGTCATAAATATGAACAAATCCGAACAAAATCTTATGGTCGGCTACTCAAATCCTCTTCCTGACAGGGAATACGAGGAATTTGCCCTCAAGTACCAGAACTCAGAAGCAGTTAGGAACGTCAACGAGCAGTATTCCCAAAGAGGATATCTTCTGGATGCCAATTCAACTCGTGAGCTTAATGTATCTACAGGCGCATATGTCCCCGTCAAGGGCATTTACGGGCTAGGTTGGGATGAATGGAAGAACTATCCCGCTGCAGACTTTGTAAAAGAGCTGCAACAATGGCATTATGATTTCTTGAGGGAACGCAGAGACGAGCCATTTCATCCGTTCTTCGCCCCAGCCATAAAGAATGGTGAACTGACGTTGGAACAGCTCAAGTTCGTTTGGAGAGATTTCTACTACAGGGCAGACTCAATCGTGGAAAACTACGCCTATCAGATTGCGAGGGCCAAACCCTTCCGAGTGGTGAGGGATATCATAGCCAGGCACGTGTTCGAGGAGACTGGGCACGGAGAACTGCTTGCAGACTTCCTTGTGAAAGGGTTCGGCATGAAGCGTGAGGAACTGTACCTTGGACAACCAGCGGTGAAGCAAGTCGGAAAGTTTCAAGAATTCTGGAAGAAGGTCTTCAGCCACGGACACTTCGTCGAAGCTGCAGCGGCACTAGCTCTCTACGAAGAGGAGGTGCCGAAGGCAATGCGCTCCGTAAACGAAGGGCTGAGAAAACACTACGGGTTTACAGGAGAGTCAGTCATCTTCTTTGACATACATACCTACATCGATATCTACCACAAGAGGTTCGGAGAGTACATACTATCGCAATACGCAACGACGAAAGAACTGCAGGAGATTGCAAGAGAGGCATTCGTGACGGTAAACAACGGGAACTACCGGCAGCCAAACTCAAGCTGAACTGCGAGTATTGTGATTGCGATTTTGAGTACGAATTCTTGACACCATTAGCAGTTACGTGTGAGTGCTGCGGATCGACTTTCGACGCGAGACTGCAGTTAGTAAAAGCTTATCGAAATGAATTCGAACACATCACTCGCTGATGAAGCGCAACGTAGTAGTTGTCAGATCATGAGACAAGAGAAAGCCAGAGGAGCAAACTAAGCCTTGGATTCCAGACAAGTCTGCGGACTTTCGATCACGGATGCTGCGAAGCTTGTTAAGGATAAGGAGATCTCGTCGACTGAAATAGTCAAAGCGATTCTTGAACGCATCGAAATCGTCAACCCAAAGATCAATGCGTATATATCCGTCCTTGGAAAAGAATCTCTCGCCGCAGCGAAGAGAGCCGACGAGGAGATTCGGAGCGGCAAGTATCGCGGACCTTTGCACGGGATACCAGTATCCTTGAAGGACAACATCGCAGCCAAGGGTACGATCACCTCGGCAGCGTCCAAGATATTGGCTGAGAACGTCACGGACTACGACGCCACAGCTGTTGAACGACTGAAACGGGCAGGAGCCATAATAATAGGGAAGAATAACCTGCACGAATTCGCCTATGGACCAACGAACGAGGAATCACATATTGGTCCATGCAGAAATCCGTGGAATACCGAACTGATAACGGGAGGTTCAAGCGGCGGCTCGGCAGCCTCCGTTGCTGCATGCATCTCGTTTGGCTCGCTGGGCACCGATACGGGAGGCTCAGGGAGGATACCTTCAACCTTTTGCGGTACCGTCGGATTCAAACCGACCTACGGTAGAGTGAGTCGTAATGGAGTCATACCAGTAAGCTGGACTCTGGACCATGTCACTCCCATCGCTAGAACTGTTGAAGACGCGGCAATCCTACTCGAAGCGATAGCAGGTGCAGATTCTAGGGACAACACGACCGCTGATGTGCCAGTACCGCATTATTCCGCTGGACTGTCCAAAAAGATAACGCAAGTTAGAGCAGGTATCCTGACAAAATATTTTGAAGAATCAGTCGACGGAGAAGTCAGGAGAATAGCAGAACGCGGCGTCGAAAGCATCAAAGGATTGGGGGTGAAGGTAGAAGAGATCTCGATTCCAAATATTGAGCACGCCGCTCCGGTCACAAACCTGTTGATGGCGTGTGAAGCAACTTCCATTCATGAAAAGTGGCTGAAGACGAGGAGAGAGGATTATTCGCCCTTCGTGCTCACTCGCCTCGAAGTAGGATATTTCTATACAGCCAACCATTACATCAGAACACTACGATTGAGGGAGTGGTTCAGAAGAGAGTTTGCCAGCGTCCTCAAGAAAGTAGACGTTCTGCTCAGCCCGAGCTGCCCC
>JACPTA010000132.1 GCA_016193005.1 Nitrososphaerota archaeon
CTGCGCCGGTATGTTTGTCGAAGAGGTGGATCTTCTCCTTCCTGAAAGACAGCCAGACCTCGGTCCATTGAGCTACTCCGTACTCCCCGGCAAAAAGAGCCTGGAGGGTGGTGCCTCCTATCTTGAGGTCCAGCACGTAGCTGTCTCCGACGACTTCCACGGCTTCAACATCAGCCCTAACGGATTCCCCGTTTGCCTTGGGGCTTACGATAATGTCTGAGGCGCGTATCCCCGCGTAGACGTTTTGGGCGCTTCGGGCCATCTGACCTTGGGCAAGGCCGGCGATGTCGAGGCTGAAGTCCCCGAAGTCGAGCAGTGTCTTCCCGCTCTTCTCTACCAGTGAGCAGTCGAGCAGGTTCATCGGAGGGGTCCCGACCATCGAAGCCACCCTGACATCCTTGGGCGAATCGTAAATTACCCTCTTCGTGTCAAACTGCACTATCCGTCCCTCGTGCATTACGGCTATCTTGTCAGCCATGATCATTGCCTCGCTCTCGTCCGCCGTGGCGTACAGGATGGTCTGTCCGAATTCCCGCTGGAGCTTTCTCAGCTCTACTCTCATCTGAATCCTGAGTTTTGCGTCGAGATTGCTCAGAGGCTCATCGAAGAGGTAGACTTTGGGCTTCCTCACCACCGCTCTCGCAACGGCTACCCGCTGCTTTTCGCCGCCGCTCAGCGTCGCCGGCTTCTTGTCGAGCACATGTTCGATTCCCAAGATTCCTGCCGCATTCTTCACCAGCCTATCAATCTCCTCCTTCGGAATGTGCTTCTTTCTCAGCGGAAAGGCAATATTGTCATGCACCGTCCTGTGCGGATAGAGCGCGAAGGACTGGAAGACCATGGCCACGTCCCTCTCTTGAGGGGTTAGGTCATTGACCAGCGCGTCGTCCAGGTATATCTCTCCTGCGCTCGGCTTCTCGAGGCCGGCCACCAGTCGAAGCGTGGTGGTCTTGCCGGCTCCCGGGTCGCCCAGCAAAGCCACGAATTCGCGGTCGCTCACTTCGAGGTTGAGGTCCTGCACGGCAGGCTTCTTCGTACCCAGGTAGGTCTTGCTGAGGCCTTTTAGAAGAACTCTGGCCATACATACTCGCCCTAGAGAATCGCTTCCTTCGTCTTCCTGCTGAAGAGATGGAGCTTGGACAACGCGACCTGGACCTGCACTTTCTCTCCTGGGTTCAGAGCGCTATCGTAAGGCTGAATTGTGTTTATTGAACTCGCGCCGACTTTCAATTCCAGCAGTTTCTTGTCCCCCAAGTCTTCGGAGGCCGAGACCTCTGCCTGGAAAGACGTCCCGCCGTCTCTACCCTCCCTCCCGATTTTCACGTCTGACGGTCGGAAACCAGCGACCAAGCTCCCGTCACGCAACCCTCCATCCTTCTGAAAGTCGGTTATGTCGAGGCTGAAGTCCCCGAAGTCGAGCAGTGTCTTCCCGCTCTTCTCTACCAGTGAGCAGTCGAGCAGGTTCATCGGAGGCGTACCTATGAATCCTGCCACAAACGTGTTCTTCGGCTTGTCAAATAGGATTTCGGGGACATCGTACTGAAGAAGCTTACCGTTGTTCATGACCGCCACCTTGTCGGCCATCGTCATGGCTTCGAGTTGATCGTGAGTTACATAGATGGAAGTTTGGCCGAGCGAGCGATGCAGCTTCTTGATCTCCGTCCTCATGGCGGTTCTGAGACGGGCGTCCAAGTTGGTCAAGGGCTCATCGAAGAGGTAGACTTTTGGGTTCCTGACTATGGCCCTGGCGATGGCCACCCTCTGCTTTTCGCCCACGGTCAGCGCGCCCTCCTTGGCCCCCAGAATGTCAGAGATCCTCACACTCTCCGCGGCCTCTTTGACCCTCTTTGCGATTTCGTCTCTTGGCAAATTCTGCATCTTCAGGGGAAAAGCAATGTTATCGTAGACGCTCATGTCAGGATAGATTGCGTAGAACTGAAAGACCATCGCGACGTCCCTCTTCTCGGTTGGGATGTCATTCATCAGATCGTTGCCGAAATAGATTTCTCCAGAGTCTGATGTTTCGAGGCCTGCGACCATCCGCAGGGTCGTTGTCTTTCCGCATCCCGACGGACCCAGAAGAGCAACAAACTTTCCGTCCTCAACATCCATGCTCAGGTCTTCTACCGCGACGAAACTCCCGAATTTCTTTGATAGATTTCTAATCGTCACCTTGACTATTGCACATCAACCCTCAAGATTACGAAATGCCATCGGCGAGAGTTAATTATTTATTCCTTTCCCGCGTTCTTAGTTCCAATCGCTCGGATGATTGGGAAGTCACGCCGGCGTGGGACCTCTACTATGCTTTTATGCGATAATAACCGCGTGGAGGAGCGCGACGCGAATGCCAAGAAAACGCAGTGGCAAAGGCAATCCCCCCTACGAGAAGATCATTCAGGAGATGTCCAGTCGTAGGGCATTCGGCTTCGTGAGGGACATTGCTCGGATTGGGAACAGGTGGCTTGGGACAACAGGTGAGGGAAGGGCACGGGAGTACATCGTTAAGAAATTCAAGGACTTGGGTCTCCAAGAAGTCCATACAGAAGAATTCGACTATCTGAATTACAAACCAAAGAGATCGAGACTAGCAATCACCTATCCCGAGAAACGAGTTCTGGAATGTCAGCCGCTCGAATACTCGAAGAACGGTGAAGTGGAAGCCGAGGTTGTTTACGTTGGAAGGGGCACCGAATTGGAATTTAAGCAACTCGA
>JACPTA010000030.1 GCA_016193005.1 Nitrososphaerota archaeon
ATCACACAATCGATCAACTCATTCTTCTCGGCGGAAGAGGCCTCTCAGGCGCTCGCTGCGCTGAAGGCATCGCGTCTCGCGCCGGATGAGAAAGTCAGGGAGATTTTCAGATGCATAGTGAAGTCCGCCCTCCCACCGCAGAAGATGAAGAGGGCCACCGAAGTTCTTTCAGAGGCCGACATTCTGACGGGGAGGATAAGGAGAGGGAAGAACTGGAGAATCCTCCGTTACCTCGACGCCATGCTCGCCAATGAGCTCTGGCCAATTGTCCGCGGAGAAGGCCTCTCCTATTCAGAGGGCGACCTGCCGTGGAATCTCCTGCTCAGGGTTTGGAATGACTCGAGGAAGGTCGGTGAGCTGGCGTCTCGATACTCCGTAGCAGCCCACACCAGCTCAAAGAGCGCTCGGGTCGAAGACCTTCCATTCTTGCTGTACATGGGCGGAGCCAAGAAATTCAGGGACAGAGTAGTCAAGGTACTCGACCTCGACGAGACGTTCGAGAAATTCCTGGTCAAGGAAGGCAAGGCGGCCCGAGCGTGAAGGTCCTAGTTGGCGGATGGTTCAGTCTCCCAAGGATGGGGAGGGAAATCTTCTCGCAGCTCATGCGATGTGGGGTCGAGTACGACAAGGGAATGGGCTTCAGGATGAGCGCACAGACGGATATCGAATCTGCTGTACTGATAATCGGTTCAGTTGCTGGCGAGGAGGTAGACGTGAGTGTCAGATGTTTCATATGCGGTCTGGTTGCCTGTCCGGGTTGCCCCTACCTGGACTCCTGCGACAGGAGGAGGGTCTCACCTCTCTGTCTATGTCATGAGCACGCGTCTTTGGGTGATGCGTACGAGTCCTACAAGCTTGCCTTCGGTGCGAATCTCAAGGTCTAGTTGAAGGTGCGCTCTGTAACGACGGTGGAGGCGAGTGCTTTCCACTCTGAAAGGAAGCGGTTGAGCACCCCGGTGAGTGGGTTGGAGTAGTTGACCCTGAATATTCTTATCCTGTTGAACCTCTTCTCTGTTAGGAGGCCCGAGTTAACGAGAAACTCGAGATGCAGCTCTACGGATGAATGAGATACCCCTGCTCGGCGCGTGATCTCTGAGATGTTAAGCTCACCACTCGTCATCATTATGCTCATTATCCTCACTCTACCGTAAGACGAGAATATCTCCTCAACCTCTAGCGTTTGCAACCAACCCCTTCTCCAATTCGTCGATCAGTTGCTCAGCCGAGACCAGCGAGAGCCCGATGAGCTTTGTTCTCCCTCTCATCCCCTTACCGGATAGCTGCGTCTGTATGATACCCTTCCTGGCGAGTTCGTTGATGTCGTTCCAGACCTGCGTGTGATGGTTTGCGTCTACTCCCATCGTCTCGCAGAGAGCGCTGTAGTTCGTCTCAACTTCACCCATGGTAGCGTAAGCAGAATCACTCTTCTTCAGCATCCTAGATATAGCGATGAGCACCAATCTCTGGTGTTTACCGAGGTACTCGAGTTCCTCCTTCCTGAATTGTGGCGGGAGCGATGCCTTTACCTTCCTTACGTGTTCGGGCATGACGCGAGATGAGCCGGATAGGTCGGCGACCTTCCCTGCCCTGTAGACAAGATCTAGCGCGTAACGTGCGTCTCCGTAGAGGCTGGCCATGTCAGCGGCCAGCTCGAGCGGCTCGTCGTCGATGCATCCTTCGTTGAACGCCTCGGAGCTCCTTGAAGAGAGGATGTCGTACAGTTGCTCGGCTGAGTAAGGGTCGAGAGAGACGGTGTTCCACTGAATTGAGCTGAGTGTGCTCAGGTCGACTATCTTAAGATAATCAAGGGTCTTTGAGATGAGAAGCGAGGAGAAGACCTGCGTGCTCTGTGACAGTTCCCTGAGCCTTGTTATCGTGTAGAGTGATGAGGGGTCTGAAGAGACGAGCGAGTCCACCTCGTCGAACGCGATTACGAGGTGCACCTTCTCCTTCCTCAATTCATCAAAGAACTCATGGAGCAGCTCCTCAAAGCTGAAACCGCGAGAAGGATAGTTGTGGCCGAGATGGTGAAGGGCGTGAACGAGTATCGCCTGAAGGGACTTGTCTATCCTGCAGTTCGCGTGATAAAATTTGATCCTGTTACCGTAGAGGAAGGCTCTCTTCTCGAGCGCTCCCCCAAGCTTCTTCGCCAGCATGGTCTTCCCAGAATTGTGCGTTACCGTGAAATCATCTAAGAGATATCGTTGATCAGAATCAACTCTAAAACCGAAGTATTCTTCTTCCCCCAGAAGTTCTAGTGTGAAGCCCGTCCTTAAAACGCTCTTTTTCTGCCTTCTTGTCGGTGCCTGTTTTCTACTAACCCTAGTGGGAATTTTGGAAATGTCGCCTGAAATTCCAACTCTGTAATACAGTCCCTCATGACCAAATTGGTCATGGGAAGACTTCTCCCTGACAAAAGCGTAGAATCCAAGGCTTCCAGACACAAATGCCACATCTTCAGCGAGTTGTTTCGACTTGGTGATAAAATCAAAGTATCCTGCATCGAGACTACCGTCTGTGTCCAGTAACCCAGCCAGAACTTCTAGACGTATTCTTCTTGATCCAAACTTATACTGGGATGGGATGAACTTCGATTCAGATGTCTTCTTGTAAAGTCCTAACGCAATTAAATCCGTGGCTATCCCATTTAACAATGCTTGTCCACCTGTCCTCCCCGGAGTCAGTACGTATTCCTGGGCTTGGCCTGCTGGGTACTGGCGTACTTTTAGTAAGTACTTTCCAGATTGGCTATTTACGATATTTGATATTTCTGCGTCCGCCGAAGTGATAGTGACATGGCCATTGGCACTACTGCCGTCCCCTAAATACACGCCAAGAAAGTAAGGATCCATCGACCCAGCTGGAATCTGAGGGAAATCTACACCAGTTCTCATTAACTTGTAAAGTCCCTTGGGACCAACATACCATCTTGGAAGCCTTAACAAATCGCTTACTCTAATGTCTTTGATTATCCCTTCAGTATCTTCAGATGGCTTCCGTGGGTGTTTCTTCAGTCGAGTTTGTATGACTGTTAGAACATGGTCCTCAGAAACTACGAATGATTTACCATTTATCGGCTGGACTTCGAACATTCGCCCAAAACCATGTACCGTCTCAAGCACTTTTCTTGGGGTACTATCTGGACCCATCAACAAATCTCCCTTGGTCACATCTTCGACACGTTTGAGTGATCCATCGAACATCAAAACGAGTTGTCCTTTTCTATGACATCCGACTGGCCCGTGGAGGAGGATATTCTGACTGACGTGATCAGCCCTTTCGACGACGCTCTGGAAGTACACTTCGAGTTCCTTCATCTGGTCGACCCTGTGTGGGGTGGTTGAAGGAATGTGTTCAGGGAAGAGCACGCTCTCATCCCTGAAGACTGAGCGATGAAGGCTCATTTGGAGCCAGAATTTTTCTTCACTTCTCTATATAACCCTGATTATGTTGTGAACGAAGCGCGAGAGGGAGAGTAGAGTGAAAGTATTCCGTCCATCGAGCACTGCCCCTCTTAAATACACTAATCTCTCATGAAGGCCAAAATCAAATGAGAGTCACCCAATACCAGACAGGGCGCAGGAACCTCCTCAAATCTCCCACGATCATCCTGATACTTGCGAACCTGATCTTCTACGTGATAACCTCGATCGGTGGAGAGAACTACCTGATCCTCCTATCGCAGGTGGGCGGGTTATTCTACCAAGGGTACTACTGGGAGATCTTCACATCCCTGTTCGTCAAGTTCGGCATTCTGCACCTTATCTTCAACATGTATGGGCTCTTTTACTTCGGGTGGCTGAATGAAATGAACTTCTCCGTGGGGCGGTACCTTGCCATATAATTCCATTGATAGTTTGGGGTCTGGTAGAACTGCGACGCCGAAAGGGAGCGCGAAAACAAGGATCGTAGGTTAGCTTCACGCGGAACGTCTGCTCTCAAAGGAAAACAGTAAAATCACGAGCAGATGGAGGCATAGGTGATGCGCGCCGTTCGTTTCCACACCCATGGCGGACCGGAGGTCCTGAAATACGAAGACGCGCCTGACCCATCCATAGTCGGGGATGAGGTTCTGGTGAGGGTGAAGGCGTGCGCCCTGAACCACCTTGACATCTGGGAGAGGACCGGCCAAAATATGAAAATCGCCCTTCCTCACATCTCTGGCTCCGACATAGCCGGAGTGGTTGAGGAGATCCCCACCCATGAAAGAGAACTGGAGAAGGGGATGGAGGTGATTGTCAACCCAGGCCTAGGATGCGGCCACTGTGAAAGATGCCTGAGCGGGAAGGACAATCGGTGCCGGTACTACACGATTATCGGGAACGGGACTGATGGGGGCTATGCCGAGCTCGTGAAAGTACCGAGAAGGAACATCCTACCAAAGCCCGAGAGGATGGACTTTGTCCAGGCCGCCTCCGTGCCTCTCGTTTTCCTGACGGCCTACACCATGCTGGTCGCGAAGGCCCGTCTCGAAGCGGGGGAGACGGTGCTCGTCTTGGGGGCGAGCTCGGGAGTGGGGATAGCCGCAATTCAGGTAGCAAAGGCGTACAATGCGAACGTGATAGCAACGGCGGGTAGCGACGAGAAACTGAGGAAGGCCACCGAGCTGGGTGCGGACTATACCATCAACCACTACACGCAGGACATCGCGGAGGAGGCGCGAAAGTTCACCGGGAAGAGGGGGGTCGATATCGTCATAGAGCACGTGGGGAAGGCTACCTGGGACAAGAGTGTCAAGGCTCTTGCCAAGGGAGGCAGGCTCGTCGTCTGCGGCGCCACCAGCGGGAGTGACGCAACGACAGATCTCCGTTACATATACAACAAGGAGCTGA
>JACPTA010000133.1 GCA_016193005.1 Nitrososphaerota archaeon
AATCTTCCTGATTTCACTGACTGCCTCTCTGGCACTTGGTTTAATGGTGTCGGCGACCGCAACTACACCTGCAATCTGACCGTCTATTGCGGCAATCATGGCAGTCTTGCCTTGGTTCTCCAAATCTGTTATGGAACTATCAGCCTTTCCGACGTCCACGCCTCGGGTGGCCATAAGCATTCTATTGCCCACCAGCACCTCCCTCCCATCGACCCGTGCCCTGACCCCCATCCCAGGAATCGCTTCGAAGTCTGATGCGACAGGAATCTCCAGCCCGTTCTCCTTCGCCCGCTTGACCATTGCCTGACCGAGCGGATGCTCCGAACCACTCTCGACGGCCGCTAATGTCCTGAGCAGGTCGGAGTCAGCCAATCTATCGAGCACCTGGACATCAGTAACGCTAGGTTCTCCCACTGTGATGGTGCCAGTCTTGTCGAAGACAACTACGTTGATCTTCTCTGCTCGTTCCAAAGTTTCACCTCCCTTGATTAATATCCCGTTCGACGCTCCCTTGCCAGTCCCCACCACTATCGCTGCGGGAGTTGCAAGACCCAAGGCGCAGGGGCAGGCTATGATGAGGACAGCAATGAATGCTGAGAACCCATACAAGAAACCTTTGCCTAGAACCACATACCAACCAAGGAGCGCCCCTATCGCTATCAGGACCACGACAGGAACAAAATACTCCGCTATCCTATCCGCAAGCCGCTGAATAGGCGCCTGGGCTGCCTGAGCTTCCTCAACGAGTTTTACGATTTGAGCAAGAGTCGTATCGCTTCCAACCTTTGTTGCTCTCACTGTGATCGATCCAGTCTGATTCATCGTCGCCCCGAAGACCTCATCTCCCACCTTCTTTTCGACGGGTATGCTTTCGCCTGTCAGCATCTTCTCGTCAATCGATGCATGACCATCCACGATGAGAGCGTCTGTAGGAATCTTCTCTCCCGGCCTGACGCGGATTAGATCTCCAACCTGGATCTCCTCCACGGGAATCTCTACCTCTTGCCCATCCCTCAGCACTCGTGCCTTGGTGGGTTGCAGATCGAGGAGCTTCCTTATCGCGTCCGAGGCTCTTCCTCTCATCGCGTGTTCAAGGAGCTTGCCGAGGAGGATGAAACCGATTATCAGCGAGGAGACATCGAAGTAAGTGCCTTCTGGAAAGACGCCGGGGGCAAAAGTCACAGCCGTGCTATAGGCCCATGCCGCGGTTGTCCCCACCGCGATGAGCGTGTCCATGTTCGCAGCCCTTGCTCTGATTGAATGCCACGTTCCTCTGTAGAACATCCAGCCAGCGATGAATTGAACAGGCGTAGACAGGGCGAAGAGTATCAGGTTGTGAGGAACTGGCGGAGGGAGGATGAAGATCCAGGTCAGGAATAGGATTGGGATACCAAGGACGAAGCTTAGGACCGTCCGGTTCTTGAGAGCCTTGATCTCCCTTGCCGGTGCCACAAATGTCTGAAGACAGGTATCGCTACAGAAGTAGTACGTCGTCCCTCTTGAGGTTGCCTTGAGTGCCTGTTCGTTCTCCTCGACGGCCATTCCGCACACTGGGTCCTTCGCGATGCTTCTCACTCCACCTTTCGTGTGTCCTTCGGATGCCTTCTTCCATGAATGTAGACGTAATCAGATTTTGCGCTATCCTTATACTCCGCCACCTCTTTTCTAATGTTGTCGACGATTTCTAACCATTCATTCTCTGCCTCACTCCACAATTTACCAGTCATGCGTTGGACAACGTCACGTTTGGAGATCTTCTCTCTGTGTTTCAAATTCATCGATTCAAGAATATGAAGGGCGTTTTTCCCATAGAAAACAAGCCTCCAAGCTCGTTCGTGCCCGTATAGATTTCCGCCCAGAGTGCGTTTCAGCGTATTCAACAATTGGTACTTGTTTATCGTGATGAACAAAACGGCGTCTGCGCGCCCATGATTGTTGTATAGTCTAACGGTTCCTTCTGCATCTACGAGTCCTCCGAGGTATGTGTTGAGCATAGGAGCATCTGGTTCTCGAGGGATACGTACCGGAAGCCCTCCATCCTTCCCGAGGACCGGCTCAAAGCTCTGGTCCAAGTATGTCGTGAGGGAATAACGATAGTAGAAGTGTAGGTCGTCGAATCCCGCTAACCTTGTGACATGACCGTAGCGCTGGAATACGCCCCGAAACAGCACCTCCATTGCTGGATGCGTGGTGGTGGTTGAAACCTCTATCAGCCGGCCACGCCTGCGTACTCCACAGTCTTCGACGAATCCAGCCAAGTACGCGCTCTCCAGACTGTCGCCGGAGAATGGGGTCTTGACGTACTTGGTGGACGCGAGAATTGTAGCTTCTATTCGACCTCTTAACGGAATATGCGTGTGAAGGTGACGACAAACTGTCGAGGGGCTTACTCCATACTTTTTCCCTATTCCTGTAGTTGACCAGCCATTCTTATACAGAGTAATCCACTCAGAATCTTGAGTGTCATCCATCGGCAGTTGAACTAAGGTCTGCATTTAACCACCTGTAATCTTCCACTCGTCCGTGATTACTATATAATTTAAAGTATTTATACTATTCGTCTTATAGTAGTAGCAACGTGCAAAAACATCGGTCGCACCATGCCATGGCATGCCCATTCGAGGATCTTCTTGCCCTAGTCTGCAGGAGATGGCCTCTGCTCGTGGTGGCAACGATTGGCAGGGGTCGAGAGAAGAGATTCGTCGAACTCATGGACGATCTCAAGGGGATAAGCCCACGCTCGCTCGCTGAAGTTCTTAAGGAACTGACAGGCCTCGGTCTGCTCACAAGGAAGGAGTATGGAGAGATACCGCCAAGAGTAGGTTACAGTCTGACCAAGCAGGGTCAGGAGCTGAGGAATGCCGTAAGGCCACTTCTGGAATGGGCCTCAGAAACGAGACCAGAGAAGGAATGTCCAATACTCAACGCAATACGCGCCGGCCAAAGATAATCCTGATATAATCGGAGCTTCACAGCGATAGGCGAAACGATGGCAACGGACCCAATATGCCACATGACCGTTGACGAGAAGAAGTCGAAGCTCACCTCGGAGCATGAGGGGGTTACGTTCTACTTCTGCTCGCCATCATGCAAGACCATCTTCGACTCTGATCCGCACAAGTTCGGCCATCCCAAACACTAGACTTTCACCATCCCCTCACCATGGAGCCTTGTACGTGAGGGTCAAATGTCGAGATCTGGCTTGGGGGTTATCCGAGCCTAAGAGTTAAGAAAAGTGCTCAGGATATTCATGAACTCTTTCATGGAAGCCAACTGTGGCGCGTGACCACCGGGGAGCATCTCGACTCTTGCGCGCGGAAACTCGCTTCCCAAGATGTCTATGATTTGATGGAGAAACGCAGAAGAACCCTCCCCCTTTGAACAGCATGACCGGTTTCTTGAAATTCCTTACCCTCTGAATATCGTCTTCATGACGATAGACAACATCACCCGTCCGCAAAGAATTCCGATGCTTTAACCAAACTGGCCACTGGGGGAGCTTTTTTGGGTCAACGTTAGCCGGGACAAAGCCTGCGAAATGGGTGAACCACTCCAGCTGGGATTCGCTCACATCCCCCGAACCGAGAGATTGAATTTTCTTCTGCTCCTCCATCAATTCTCTCGATAATGGTCCTCTGCTTCGCAAAACCCAGATAGCGGGTGGCTCGATTAGAGTAAGAGTTCTCACCTTATCTGGATTATTCAGGGCGTAGTTCAGAGTAACCTCTGCACCATAAGACCATGCCACGAAGTGGGCCTGCGATAATCGGTTCTGCTCAATCGTTCGTGCTAACGCGTTCGTTTCGTAGTCCACAGAGTAACCCCGTGGAAGCGACTCGTTCCTCAGGCCTAGGTCAACAGAGAGGAGCTGAACACGGACGACTCGGTAGTTCTGGGAAAGTTGTTTCGCGTGTGGTTCCCAGCTCAGCCAACCAGTTAGCCCGCCAGGAACTAGCACAATTGTAGATTCAATTTGGGAGCCACTGATCTCGAAGGGCATTCCGAGGCTCGAGACGTCGGTTGGACTGACCATTCTACGTCAACCATACCTGGCACTTATCAAAGTTCTGAAATTTATTCCTTGATATCAGCTTCCTACCGCCTCGAGCAGCTTGCGAGCTCTCCCTCTTCTCCCCGTCTCTGGGAGAATAAACGCAAGTGCCACGATGACCAGTGAACAGATGATAAGCGCGACCAGCGTCGTGAAGAAGCTACCTGACAAGTCTCTCAGGAATCCTGCCAGCCACGAACCCGAGCCAATGCCCAGCCAGCCCACTGAGAGGACGATGCCACTGGCAGAACCCAGATACGAATACTCAACGAAATCAGCGGGAAGCAGAAAGCCCATGGCGAAGGGACCCGCCGCCGCAAAACCTAGGATGGGAAGGATGACCCAAGCCGCTGCAGGCGGCGTGACGATGAGCGAGACGACGACGATAGCGGATACTCCAGCGAATGCCCAGAGGAAAGGCCGCCGAAGGCCTATCCTGTCAGACAGGATGGGTACAGCAAACGCCGCTGCCATGTTTCCAAGCGCGAACAGGGAGACCATCACACCCGCCTCCTGTGCAGAAGCCCCCCTCTCCGCAAGAACTGTGGGAAACCATGCCACTTCAATCGAGAAGATTGTGGTGTTAAGGAAGAGACACGCGGCGACTATCCAAAGAGAAAAATTGTGGAGCACGGATTTGGGTAGTCTGAATGATCTTGAAGCGCCACTGCTGCTCCGTCTCGGCTCCCTCACGACTATCCACCACACAGCGGCGAAGATCAGGGTGATTAGGCCCCATCCCACGAACGCTCCCTGCCAGCCGCGAGTTGCCTCGGCAAGGTATGGCGTCGCTCCCGACGCCAAGCTTGCTCCCAGTGGGAAACCCAAGACGTAGATTCCCGAGGCCGATCCAACCGCCGACTCCGGAAACCAGCCGCTGATTGCCTTCGGGAGGTTTGGCAATGCTAATCCAAGACCAACAGCAAAGAGTGTGGTGAAGAGAAGGAAGGAGAAGAAATCCTGGGCGGTGGCTCGAAGCAGACCTCCAAGTCCTAACAATACTGCGCCCGTTCCCGCGACTTTCCTTACACCGACAGAGTCTGCCAGAACGCCCCCGATGACCGTGAGCAACGAGAGTATGATGGCGGGCACCGTAAAGATGAGGCCTATCTCAGCGAAGGAAGTATGAAGTTCTTGGCGAATTGAATTAAGAACGGGTCCAGGGCTGAAGAGTGTAAGATTCATGGACAACGCAACAAGCAGGGCCGATGTCAAGACTGCCCAGCTATACTTTCCATAACCGTGCTCTTTCATGGGCCGCGTCACAGTCAAGGAGGTTCTAGAGTGGGGATAAGAATACGATTGTTTCATGTCCAACGGACAAAAGACACTCTCGGTTGGGACGACTTGAGATGCCACTGATCAAATGTATCCTGTTCTGTGAATTACCTTTCAACTTTAGAACGGTCGACGCGGTCTGCCTTACCATTGGTAAGATTCTTATACTACCAGTAAGGTGATTGCTTGTTGATTAACAAAAGCGTGGTAGGCCCAAAGGGCCAGATAACGATCCCCAAAGAGCTGCGGGAGAGGTACCACTTACACGAAGGCGAGGATGTAGTGCTGGTGGGTCAGGAAGAAGGAGTCCTAGTTAAGCATCCTCCGTCAACACTGAGGGGTAGGTTGAGAGGGAAGCTGGACCTTGAGGGCTTCGATAAGGATCTGAGAGAGATACGCCGCGACTGGAGACTCTAGCTCGTGACGATGAAATCCTACGTGGCTGATACCGTTTCCCTCGCGCGGTACTTCGAGGACAGTCTTCCCTCGAAGGCAGAGATGGCTTTCCGAGAAGCGGAGGATGGCAAGGCGCGCATCCTGGTCCCGGGAATCGTGATTGCCGAGTTCATCTACATAGCACTTAAGGGGCGCCTCAAGACACCTGACCCAAAAGCTACGATCAGAGAACTTCTCAGCGAAATCCAAGCTTCAACTTTCCTTCAACAGGCTACGATGACGCAAGATTCGTGGGAGAGATTCCTTGAGAGTAAAGTCCGAGAGTTGCACGACAGAATCATACATTCAATTTCATTGTCCTCTAATGCATCCGGCATAATTACTAATGACGAGGAATTGAAGTCCTCAGGATTTAGGACCATCTGGTAGTCAAGTCAAAACGATCTCGAGCTTAGACAATAGTTATGTCGTGTGCTCAGAAAGATTCTGTTTCTCGTATGGATAATCCGCTGCCGTCCGACAGAGACCGAAGAGTGTAAGATTCATGGACAACGCAATAAGCAGGGCCGATGTCAAGACTGCCCACCTATACTTTCCATAACCGTGCTCTTTCACGATGGTGCTCGAGCGCCACGTAGCTTCAAGAGTGGAAATATGATTGCAATGTTTTCGGATGAAGAACGCAAGCAGAACCATGAACCAAAATTGTCTCTTGCTGCCCTCTGCTCGTTATCGGAAGTTCGACTTCTCATTCCGACATGAAATTTCGAGGGTTGAGAGCTGATTCTGTCGGAACGGTGACATCCTCCCGCGCCTAAAGGGCGTGGGCTTCCAGCGCCCGCACATCGGTGGCGCGTGTAGTTCCTGCTTCTTCGACAGGGCTTGCGCTCCCAGTTGTCTGGGCGCACAGAGGTCCCATCTCCACAGGCTTGAGTTCGGGCATGTCCCGCCCTACCCGAGCGATTGCTCGCTTCAGCACGATGCGGGCCGCGTTGATGTCGCGGTCGAGAGTCCTTCCACAACCCCGACACACAAACTCTCTCTCCGAAAGTTCGACCGGGTTCACAGAGCCGCAGAAGAAGCACTCCTGGGTCGAGTACGCGGGCTGGACCCTCACAATCAACTTTCCGGCCTTTGAGGCCTTGTACTCTGCGAACTTTACGAGCTGGCTCCAGCCGGCGTCATGTATCGACTTGGCTAGCGCGTGGTTCCTCACCATGTTCCTGACCTTCAGGTCCTCGAAGGCGATAAAATCGTGCTCCCTCACCAATCGCGTCGAGAGCTTGTGGTTGAAGTCGGCCCGCTGGCGCCTGACGCAGGCGTGCTGGGAGGCGACTCTCTGTCTCGCCCTGAACCAGTTGTTGGAGCCTTTCTCCTTGCGCGAGAAAACGCGCTGGATGTGCTTCAGCCTCTTCTCCGCCTTCCTCAGGAGGCGCGGATGCTCGACCTTCTCACCGTCTGACGTCGTTATCAGAGAGCGAAGACCGAGGTCGATGCCAACTGGCGCCCTCGTCGTC
>JACPTA010000039.1 GCA_016193005.1 Nitrososphaerota archaeon
AAGAATAGTCACCAGATATCTTGGCCCATCTGTAAGTGAGAAGTATCTTCAGGGTACGCTCGACCAGCCGAGATTGGTGATCAGGATAACCCCGAAGAAGATAACGACTTGGCACAATCCTCCCCAGCTCGCGGACAGAAGACAATCATGGCACCATCGCTATTACGAGCCGGGGAGTAGATGGTATGAGGAATACCAGAGAGAGACGAGCGGTCGGGGGTAGGGTGGATACCCGTGCCATCCAAGAGGCTGCCTGTGGCCGTGGTCGGCGTCGGGGCCTTTGGAGAGTTCCACGCGAGAGCCTACTCGGAAGACGACAGGGTAGAACTCGTTGGCGTGGCGGCTACGAATTGGAGGAGAGCAAGGCAGGTGGCGGGTGCTTTGGGTTGCAGGCCGTACCGAGATGTGGCGACGCTCTTGAAGCGAGGAAAACCGGAACTCGTCTCCGTTGCAACGCCTGATGACCAGCACAGACCCGTCGCTGTCACCTGTGCGGAGGTGGGGGTCAACGTACTCGTTGAGAAACCCATCGCCATGACGGTGAAGGAGGGCAGAGAGATAGTCGGGGCCGCTCGGAAACACGGGGTCAAGCTGATGGTTGATTTCGTCTTGAGATTCGATTCCCGCTACCAGAAGGCGAAGGAGGTAATCTCTGAGGGGAAGATCGGGGAGATTCTCCTCATGTCCTCTTGGAGGGATGTAGGCGTAGAGATGGGAAGGAGGGCGATCCGTTTTTCGGAACTCTGCCGACAGACGCTGATCCATGACATCGATATCATGCGGTGGATTGGCGGTTCAGAAGCAAAGACCGTCTACGGGAGAGCGGCGTCGAAGGTCCTCCTGAAGGAGGGCGGCGACGATGCAGTAATCGCGATCATGGAGTTCAAGGATGGCTCTATTGCATCTCTCGAGTCAAACTGGGTGCTGCCCGAGAAGCGTCCGACGATACTCGACTCCGGTTTGAAGGTTGTAGGAACCGAGGGCTCTGTCGACATATCGTCGAAGAATCAAGGGATTGAAGTGACGGATAGTGAAGGACACACCTTCCCCGACCTCACCTACTTTCCCGTCGTGTCAGGGAGGACGGTTGGAGCCCTCAGGGAATCCCTCAGACACATGGTTGAATGCGTGATACACGATAGAATCCCACTGGTGAGCGGAGATGACGGGCTGAAGGCGCTGGAGCTGGCACTTTCGATCCGCCGGTCAATCTCGGAGGGCAGGGTTGTCAGGCTACGATGAGCCGAGAACGGGTCTGAAGATGCTGCACTCAAAGCGGTGGACTGAGGTTAAAGCACTTGACCAAGTCGCTCTCTGTGTCAGGCTTTTGCATTACCACGACTGCGGCGACGACTCCCGCAATCCCGAGAATAGGGTAGCTCAGCGGAACTGTCCCTTGAACGGTCGCTAAATTCGAGACGTCGCCAACGACTTGGGTCGAAGCTCCCAGGAGGGAGATAGTTGCGTTGAACTTCCCGAGAGGAATCAGAGGTACGGTTGCAGTGCCATCGGAACTGCTGGCCCGAACGAGCAGGAAGCCGTTGACGAGCGTAATCTTTGCCTCCGCCCCTGAAACTGGAATCCCGATTGGGTCGGTAAACCTTCAGAGTCAGATCGTAGACCCTCGTGCTGACCGTGGCTCTTACGGGCGCAGTAACGCTGTACTGAGTGGGGTCAGACGGTTTGACGTCGGTGTTCTCCCAGATTACCGATGCCAGCTCGAACTTCGCGTCTTTGTCAATCCATGCGCTCGAGCCATTCAGCTTCAGCGCGCCGACCCCTTGGACGTCAATCTCGACGGCGGTTGGGACTATCTCTGTGGAGCCGCTGTTGTCTGTGAACTCCAGCTCGACGTAGTACTGCGTTATGGAATTGAAGGTCAGCATGCGCGCTCGGTCGAATTCGATGGCAGGTGTGACGTAATTTTCGGCTTCGGCTCTTTCGATGCCGACAGTTGTCCCGTCAAGCGTGTAAGAGACGAGGTTCTCGCGACTGCTTCCGGCGACGACGTTCCACGTGTTGGCCGTGCTGACCCTGATGCTGGTTGCCGAGTCGAAGAATTCATCGCCGGTCGGGGAGGACGGCGTCGCAACGACATCGTAGCCGCCAGAGATGATGAGGCCGTACTGCGTCACCGAACGGATGGAGATTGTGTGTGGCCCATCCATCTTCAAAGATACGGTGAAGGTCCCGGTTCCCGCCCTATCTAGGAGGGACTCTGACCCGTCGACATTGTAGGCTACGGCGTTAGATCGCGCGTGGTCGCTCGCGTCCCAAGAGTAGTCGTAGACCGCCTCCACCGGCGTCATAGAGTCGTACCAGCCCGTGTCTCCAGGTATCGAGGGTTGGGTCACCGATGCCAGCGACCCCGAGGGCGTGGTCAGTTCGAATTGCTCCAGAACCTGAGTTGTAATTGACTGTGGGGATGAAATTGAGACAGATAGTGCAACCACGGTCCCCGAGGTCACCACGTCAGTTTCGCTACCCCCATTTATCGCGAATGCGATCAGACTCTCACCTCTTCCCGACGAGCGATCCCAGATCCCGTTCAGGACTACGGAAACCTGCGTGCCCGAGTCGTACCAGTATTCGTCCCCCGCTATCGTCGGAGCTGTGATTGAATTCAGCGCGCGGATCGCTCCTTGGTCGAGTGCTACCTCGTACTGCCTCACAGCACCCAGGACGAGTGTGTGTGGTCTGTCCATCAGGATCGAGAGGGCGATGCTCT
>JACPTA010000134.1 GCA_016193005.1 Nitrososphaerota archaeon
CTTGAGTTCTGACGGAATGTGCTTATCGAGATGCCCTTCGCCGAAACATTTCGTGATGAACTCACAAAGCTGTTTGTTCCCTACATTCCATCTAACCAGATTCGAGTCTGAGTATTCATGCCAATGAAAAGGGATACAGGATAAGGTGTCTCTGATCTTGTTGACGTAGTCTTCTTTTCTTCTTGCCTGTGCCAACGAAAACGTATAATGGTTCTTAGTGTCCATTCCTCCTTCTGACAAGTAATATCCGGCAAACTCCAACCATGTTTCGATTGGGATTCTCACGGACTGCAATAAGCGCGGCCCGATTGAACCATTCCTTTTCCAAAATTCAGGCACTTCGACGAATTCGGCGTCATTCCCTGCTAGCCAAGCTGCAATTGCTGGCAAGATAACTCTCTTTCCAATTAATTCCGAAGCCTGAGCAAACCTCCAGGGACACTTCTCCAGAGATCTCATCGAAGGTTTGTAGACGATTCTATGCTCGGGGGTTACTAGTAAGTCCACCAGCTTGGTTTTGAAATGAACCATTTTGCCCTCATAATCAAAAGAAAACAATTCTCTTGGCACCTCATACCACATACTGTTGGTAAATGGGTCAAAGGCCATGATTCGTTCGTTTTTCTCAACTTCTGGGTGGAGTTTCCAACCTTTTTCGGTCAAGACGAAAGTGTCCTGACTATAGCAGGCGCGATTTAGTCCCCAGGAGTAGGCCTCTTCGAGGCTCAGGCCCAACAGATGCGCTCTAGCTGCCTGAAGTGTCGCCATGACGCAAAATCGGTTCACACCAGGCATGACCACTCTCTCGCCTGAGTGATAATTAGGGTTGACGCTTGCGGCTAATGGTCAAACGCGAAGTTTAAAGAAGCAACGAGCGAGTTTTCAACTATAGTCGATTTTTGTCAGTGGCGAGTTGTCAGCTTATATTGTCGTGTGCCTCTGTTTTTTCCTGCCTTGAAGCCCAAGGAATCGATGGAAAACGTCTGGGCCTGCCTTGAAGATTGGCAGCCCTGGGTCTTGGAAGGGAGCTACAGCCTTCACAGCCTTGGCTTAACAGATCGAGAGGAAAAGGAATAAGACTCATTTAGGCTGTCTTTTCGTTCGGAAATTCCTCCTCCGTGGAGTCTACAACTTCATCCTCTTGAACGCAAGACTCCCGATTGCTATCATCAGGAGAGCGAACATGAGGAGGACGACGAAATCCACGAAGATGCCGAAGGTGTGCGTGCCAAGCATTAGGGCTCTGATTGCATCAACTCCGTAGCTCACGGGATTCGCTGCAGTGAAAATTGTTAGCCATGTTGGTAGATTACTGAGTGGATAGAGTGCGCCTGAGAGGAAGAATAGCGGAAAGTTGACGAAGCTAATGATCAGCCCGAAACCTTCTGGCGACTCCATCATGCTCCCTATGACCAGCCCCACGCTGACAAGCCCAATGACTAATATGAACAGGAAGGCGTAGACCAACGTGAGGTTCAGGCCGTAAGTTATCCCGAAGATGGGCGCGAAGAGCAGCAGGATCGTCGCTTGTATGAGTCCGTCCGTGACGCCTCCCAAGACCTTTCCTAGGAATATCGTAACCCTGCTGATCGGGGCAACTAGAACCTCCTTCAAGAAGTCGAGGCGCTTGTCCCAGACCACGTAGGCACCATAGAAGATCGAGGAGAAGAGAACGGTCATCACAACGACTCCGGGATAGATGAACGTCTGATAGTTCAGGTTCCCAACGGAAACCTGGGAGCCGAGTCCACCCCCGAAGACGAAGAGCCAGAGAAGAGGATTGATTGCGGAGGAAACTATCCTCGACCGCTCGCGGAGGAATATCCGGAACTCCCTCTCCCAGAGCGCGTAGAGGCCGCTCAGCTCGCTCATTTTCTCGCCCTCATTGTCATCGCCCTCTCCCAGAAACCCCCTTCCGCCTCCTGCTCTCTGAATTCCCTCCCGGTGTAATTCAGGAAGACATCCTCCAGTGAGGGCGGATGTAACTCGACGGATTCCACCCTCCCCACGACGGCGAGAACCTCCTGAAGATGGCTCCTCGCGTCTATGACGGTGAGAGATAGCGTTGCATCTCTTGCGTCGACCTTCTTCACGTAGTCGAGCTTCTTCAACGCGTCTAGGTCTGGCTGCTTTATCTCGAGTCTGATTATGTCTCCTCCCAAGGCGCGCTTCAGGCTCTCTGGCGAGTCCAGCACCACTATCTTCCCGTGGTCGATGATCGCTATTCTGTCGCAGAGCCGATCTGCCTCCTCCATGTAGTGAGTCGTGATGACTATCGAGATCCGCTGCTCTTCAACCAGCCTTTCGATGTATCCCCAGATGTGTTCTCTAGTTTGTGGGTCGAGACCCAAGGTCGGTTCGTCCAGGAAGAGAATCTTTGGGTTGTGCAGCAGGCCCCTCGCAATCTCGAGCCTCCTCCTCATGCCGCCAGAGTAGTGCTTCACCAAGTCCCCCCTTCTATCCGTCAGGTCGACGAGCCTGAGGACCTCTTCGATCCTCTTCTTGCGAACGGAACTCGGAACACCGTACAGCAGAGCGTGGAGCTTGAGGTTCTCGTAGCCTGTCAGAAGGTCGTCGGAACTTGGTTCCTGAAAGACGATGCCTATGCTCTTCCTGACCAAGGCCGATTCTTTGGATATGTCGTAGCCGTTGACCACCGCAGTTCCACTCGTTGGTTTCAGAAGCGTCGCCAGCATGTGCAGGGTTGTCGTCTTGCCAGCACCGTTCGGCCCCAGCAGTCCCAGAACCTCTCCCTCTTGGATTGAGAAGTTCACGCTGTCCACAGCGACAAAATCTCCGAATCTCTTGGTGAGATTCTCGATTTCGATGATCAAGTCACTCGACTGGGTGAGTAATGCTCATTATGTCTTTAACGTTTGCACGAGATGGAAAATCGGAAGGCGGGTGGCGGGAGGCTTCAACCCTTATTACTGCGCGTTGAGACGTAATCCGTAAGGGAAGAATGGCCAGACCTGGTCAGAATTCCTCGGGGAAGGCGCGTACTGAAAGAAGACCACCGGGCACTTCCCATCTTATCTCGCGTAATTTCAGCGGCACCCCCTTTCGGACCTTCGCGGTGGTGGTTGCTCTCGCCGTTATCGTTAGCCTCGTCTTCTCGACCATAGTTCTGGCCATTGGCGTTCAAAGGTCTGCGGAGCTTGAGACCCAGAGACTCGGAGCTGACGTGGTGGTGCTACCTCCAACTGTCGAAAGGGTCCAGTCGTACGGGCCTGCTTATGACACACTTAACGTCGCTCCCAACTCTACCAAGTATATCGACCTCTCTGTGCAGGAAACGATATCGAACATCACAGGAATCTCGCGCCTTTCTCCGCAGGTGTACATCGGTTCCCTGAATACGTCCAGAACGAGCCTGGTTGCATTTGACCCTCGAACAGATTTTGCAGTACTTCCCTGGTTGGACGAGCGTCCGCCGGACATCCAAGCTAACGATGCCTTCGCGGGTTCTGGGACCGGTCTCACCAGTGGCCAAATCCTGTACGTCAAGGGACTGACCTTGAAAGTGGTCGGAGTGCTCGGCGAGACGAACAGCAGCATTGATCGGGCAGTCTTCTTTCCGATGCAGACCGCCTACAACATTGCGCAGGGTGGGAAGGGAGATTTTCCTTTCAAGGCGGGGCAGGTATCTGTCATCTTTGTGAAGCTCAAGCCAGACTATCCTCCAGAAATCATTGCTAGGGACATCGGGCTAAGGATTCCGGATTTTAGAGTCACAGTGGCCCTCGGAATCGAGAGGAGGGCCAGCCTTGAGATTGGGGGTCTTCCCGTCTACCAGCTCTTGGTGGAGAGTGTCGTCGGGGCGGCGCTTGTAGTCTTGGTGGCGTTTCTCTTTTCAACGACGATTAATGAGAGGAGGCGGCAACTTGGTCTGCTGCGGTCGGTGGGCGCGTCGAAGAGGTTCATCTTTTGGCTCGTACTGATCGAGGCCTGCCTTATCGCGCTGATCGGTAGCGTGGCTGGGCTCGGGATAGGTTCTGCACTGGTATACTTCGGCGAGGTTTCACTCATCCATCTGTTCAAGATTTCTTATCTCCAGCCATCCCTGTTTGACGTTCTTCTGCTGATGGGCCCTTCCATCTTGCTTGGGGTGGGGATGGGTGCGGTCGCTGCGCTCTACCCCGCCGTCATGGCAAGTCGGCTTGATCCGTATGAAGCAATCAGGGGAGGTGAATAGATGACAAAGCGCGCCTCCCGATGGTCTCCCGGACTCTTCATGCTGATACGGAGGGATGTCAGAAGGCGTGCCTACAGGACAATAGCGTGCGGGGGTTCTGTGGCCGTTGTAGTGGGTGCTCTCTTTCTCAGCATGCTCCTGACCAGCGGCGCGGCCTATAGCAATCAGTTGATCAAAGATAAGTTCGGCGCAGATATCATGGTCATATCTAAGGAGGCGACCACCTCGTCCCAACCATTCTATACTCTCCTCTACACGCCGAGTCCGAACTACATCTCAGAAGATTACACTCAAGCACTTGCCAGCATTCCGGGGGTCAAGGGGACGGCAGTACAGCTTTACCTGACCTACATCATCCAATATGGTGGTGGAGGGTACGGGCCGAGGTTCTGGATAGTCGCATTAGACTCGGACAACTTCATGCTCAGAAGTTGGCTCCCCCAGAACGTGAGCATGCCCCTTCGGGGAGGGGAGGCGGTGTTGGGGTGGCATTTCCCTCGGCTATTCGACATACCCAACCAGGGGGTCTTCTACGGCACGAAACTTACCCCTGTGGCCAGGTTGCCGCTGACTGGGACGTTCATAGACCGTGTAATGTTCGTCTCCATGGATACTGCCAGAGAGATGCTCGAGTGGCAGAGGCTCGGAATCGACCCTGGAGCTTGCTGCAACTGGCTGATTCCATTATCTTTCCAAGAGGGGCAGGTTAGCGCCGTCTTCGTGAAAGTGAAGAGCGGTACAGACCCTGACCAAGTTGCCAGTCAGATCCGATCTAAGTACCAACAGGTGAACGCCATAACAGTTGACTCGCTCGTGGGCTCCGCGAACAGCCGACTTGGTGAGCTCCTCTCGACCTCCTCTGTATCGGGGAGTCTAGTTTGGATAGCTTCCGTCCTTCTTGTAAGCGCAGTCACCTCCGCCACAACGAACGAACGGAGCAGGGAATTCGGCCTCATAAGGGCCCTTGGTGCGAATCGGAGTTTCATCGGGAAGCTCGTTGCCACCCAGACTGTCATGATTACGACAACCGCAGGGGTGATCGGAATCGCGTGTGCGTGGATCCTCTTCAACTCGTTCTACGTTACAATCATTTCTACTCTGGGGATACCTCATCAGATTCCTCCGGTCAATGAGCTTCTCTCCCTCGTCGCTGCTGCGATAACAAGCGCCGTGGCAATCGGTGTCTTGGCGGCCATCTGGCCAGCAGTGAGGGCGAGCAGGCTTGACCCGTACGATGTCGCAAGACGGGCTTCGAGGTAGGATTTGGCAGCCCTCTTTGGTTCGAGACTGTACGGAACTCCCTACCGGATGAACCGCCTGTCAATCAGGCGAGCTGCTGTGGCGGTTCTTCTGGAACTTTTGCCTGGAGAGTGGCCGGCACCGAGACCTTACGGGGCCTCACCAAGAGAACAGTGGTGACGCCTGTCACTATCATGGCATTGAGGAAGGTCAAAGCCACGAGCAATGGATTTCCAACGAAGGATGTTACAAGCAGGGTCATCCAAACAGATGTGATGAGCGACACCACACACGCGAGAAGAAGGTTGGAGCGACGAGATCGAACCTTCGCTACCTTCGTCACCGTATGACGATTTGACCGTCAGTCGATAATATATTATAGCATTGTCAGATAAAACCTGAAAAATTCGTCTGAAAGTCGTCCGAAACACCAAGCTGTCCGGAGGAGTCTGGGCACGAACATATCCTGCTCTCAACCTCTTTCACATTTTGTCTGCAGCCGGACGGCCGGAAGAGGAGTCGTGACAGGCGAAAGCGGATGGAGTCGTTCAAGCTTTAATTGAAGTTGGAACCCTCCGCAATCGTGCCTGACCCCGCCCACCTCCGTGTAAGCCCTGGGGACGTCGCGGAACTTGTTGTAACATCGGGAGACCCGGCGAGAACGGAGCAACTTGCACGGATGCTCAGTGAAAGCAAGCTGGTCAACACCAACAGGGGACTAATCACTTACTCAGGGTACTACGGAAAGAGGCGGGTGACCGTATCGACCCATGGCATGGGGGGGCCGTCCGCCTCAATCGTGTTCGAAGAGCTGTGGATGATGGGAGCCAAGGTGATAGTCAGATTGGGCACGAGCGGAGGGCTCGTCGATGAGCTGAGAGTAGGAGACTTTGTCGTTCCCACAGGCGCAGCCTACGCGAAGGGGTCGCTGAGTTCATACGGGCGGGATTGGGCGCTTCCCGCTTTGCCAGACCTCGA
>JACPTA010000135.1 GCA_016193005.1 Nitrososphaerota archaeon
CAGGCATTTCAGTCTCCAATAGCGACTCTGCATACTCGCTCCAAGAAGCGCAGACAGAAGCCAGAGGAATTGGCTACCCCGTCATCATAAGAGTTGCGTACACCCTCGGAGGAAGGGGAGGGGGCGTGGCCAGAAACGACAGGGAACTCAGCAACATAGTGCAGCGGGGCCTGAATCTCAGCCTCAATCACCAAGTGTTGATCGAAGAGTACATCGGGAAGTGGAAGCAGATTGAGTACGAAGTGATGAGAGATTCCGCCGACAACAGCATGGTCGTCTGCAACATGGAGAATATGCTCGGTATGAGGGTGCACACGGGGGACAACATTGTCGTCGCTCCCTCCCAGACGATAACCAATAGAGAGTACCACATGCTGAGGTCACTCTCAATTAGCGCGGCCAGGAAATGCGAGGTCCTTGGCGAGTGCAACGTTCAGTTCGCGCTCCACCCATCGTCGGAGAGGTACAATGCGATAGAGATCAACGCCAGGTTGTCCAGGTCCTCTGCACTCGCGTCGAAGGCCACAGGATACCCCATTGCCTACGTCGCCGCGAAGCTGTGCCTCGGTTACACTCTGACGGAATTGAAGAACAGAGTGACCGGTGTCACAACGTCGCTCTTCGAGCCTTCACTGGACTACCTGGTAGTCAAGATGCCGAGGTGGGATACGAAGAAGTTCGAGGGAGCCTCCAGGACGATAGGGACCTCAATGAAGTCCATAGGAGAGGTGATGGCGATTGGAAGAACGTTCGAGGAAGCCATTCAGAAGGCTGCGAGAATGCTCAACATCAGATATGACGGCGTCATCAGGAGATTCGTTGAGACGGATGACCTGGAAGAGATAAGGAAGAGACTGGCGTTCCCGACAGATCAGATCCTTTTCGACGTTGTGGAGGCGTTGAGGGCTGGGATTCAGGAGGATGAGATCAGTAAGCTGAGCGAGATCGACCCATGGTATATCTCGAAGCTGAGGAATATCGTAGAAATGCACAGACTTCTTGAGAAGGCCGGGACGGAAGGACTGGAGAGAGACCCAACCACTCTAAAGGAAGCGAAGAAGCTGGGCTTTTCGGACAAGCAGATAGCCACAGTTCTCGGAGTGGACGAAGATGATGTCAGGTCGATAAGGAAGAGGAATGGGATAATCCCGTTCACCAAGATCATTGACACTCTAGCAGCCGAGTGGCCGGCGCGTATGAACTACCTGTACGAGACTTATCACGGGTCGGCCGAGGAAGCGAAGCCGACTTCGAAGGACAAGGTGATCGTACTCGGAGCTGGTCCGTACAGGATCGGAAGCTCAGTGGAGTTCGACTGGGGGACGATGAATATGGCCTGGGCCCTGAAAGAGGGAGGAGTCGAGGAGGTTATCGTCGTCAATTGCAACCCGGAGACCGTATCAACCGACTTCGACATGAGCGACAGGCTGTACTTCGAGGAGCTTACTCTGGAACGAGTACTGACTATCTATGAGAAGGAGAAACCTCGTGGGGTCGTCCTCTGCGTCGGCGGCCAGACCCCGAATGATCTTGCTATCGAACTCGAGCAGAACGGGGTGAACATCCTTGGAACCTCTGCCGAATCAATCGAACGGGCCGAGGACAGGGAGAGGTTCAGCTTCCTTCTCGACAGACTCGGCATCCCACAGCCAAGGTGGGGAAGCTTCAGGTCGACGAAACAGACCAGAGAGTTCTGCGAAAAGGTCGGTTACCCCGTCATAGTCAGGCCCTCCCACGTATTGAGTGGCTCTGCGATGAGGGTGATCTGGGGGAGCAGGGAGTTGGAGAAATTCCTCAGGAAAGCCTCGGAAGTCAACCCGAACTACCCGGTCACGATCAGCAAGTTCGTCGAAGACGCGAAGGAAGTTGAAGTCGATGCCGTATCCGACGGAGAGACGACGGTGATAGGCGCAATAATAGAGCACGTGCAGAAAGCGGGGGTCCACTCGGGAGATGCGATAATGACCATTCCGACGATTTCTATCAGTCAGCTCGCCAGGCAACGGATTCGACAGTACACGCGGGCTATCGCAGGGGAGCTGAGCGTCAATGGACCGTTCAACATCCAGTTCCTCGTGGTCGGGGATGACGTAATGGTGATTGAATGCAACTTGAGGGCCTCTCGGTCGCTTCCCTTCGTCTGCAAAGCAACTGGGGTGAACCTGATCAAGCTCGTTGCGCCAGCGATCATGGGAGGGAAGCTTCAGAGAATGGGCGATGTTGAAGACCCATCGCGGTTTGCAGTCAAGGCCCCTCAGTTTTCATTCATGCAGATGGAGGGCGCGGAGCCCCTAGTCGGCGTCGAGATGCGCTCGACGGGTGAGGTTGCATGCTTCGGTGACAGGCTCCGAGAGGCGATGAGCAAGGCTCTAATCGCCGCAGGGCAGAGGATACCTAGGAGTGGGGAGTCGGGGATCCTTCTCGCTGACGAGAAGAGCGACCTGCGTGGGGTTGGCGAACTCATCAAGGGGTTCAACGAGTTGGGGATCGGGTTCATCACTACCCAGACAGTCAAGCAAGCACTTCCGGTCAGCGGCACCGCCGTCGCCTCGCTCGACGACATGCTAACTCTCATCTCTCAGGGCAAGGTGGGTTTTGTACTCTCTCTGAATGCAAATCTCAACAAGATGAGGAAGGACCTCTTCAGGGTAAGGAGAAAGGCCGTGGAGCTCCAGGTTCCCTTCCTCAGCACGGTGGAGGAGGCGGAGGCGATGAAGGAATGTGTCGACGCGCGTCCCGTCAATGGATAGCTATTGCGAGACTCTCTCGGCAACAGCGCCTGGAGAAAGCCTCTCTTCCTGCCTAGCGTTCATGTCTCTCAGAACCACCTCTCCGCCTGCTAACTCCTTCTTGCCCACAATGACGGTCCAAGCGTAACCACCCTCACTGGCCTCCTCGAGCTGCCTCCTGAGTCCCTCATGTCTCCCAATCTCAGCCCTTATGCCTCGAGCTCTGAGCATGCTCAGTACCTCCAGAGCCTTGCTCCTGAGGTGAGGCTCAGTGAATGCGACATATACAGCCTTGGCCGTCTCCTTCCTAGTCTGAGGAACTGAGAGGGCGATCCGTTCGACTCCTCCCGCAGCCCCGGTGGCTGCCAACTCAGGACGGCCGAAGATGCGTGGAAGGATGTCGTATCTTCCTCCGCCGCAGAGGGCCCCGAGGTCAGGTCTCTTCTTATCTGTCACCTCGAAGACAACTGCCGTGTAGTAGTCTAGCCCTCGCACTATGCTCAAGTTGTACTCGACGTCCCTGACTCCCCTGAGTCTGAGCGAATCTCTTACGAGAGCAAGGTCCTTTGCCGACTCGAGCTTGAGTTCTTCCAATCTCGCCAGGACCTTATCGGGGGAGCCTTGCAGCTTCCCTAATTCGATGAGAGCCACCAAGTCCTCTCTCTTGATCCCCTTCACCTCGTACTCCATAATGAGCTCCTGCGTGCTCTTCTTCGAGACCTTGTCTAGGGCCCTCATCATCTCTGAGGCCACATCCGGGTTCTCAATGCGCAGAGTCTTATTGATGAACTCACCCACCACTCTTCTGTCTCCAACCTGAAGTGACGCCCCTCCCAGCTCGAGTCTCTGGAAGAGGTGGTAGGAGAGGTCCATGACCTCCGCATCAGACTCGATGGTGGGGTCGCCGAACACTTCCACGTCCCACTGGTGGAACCACCTGTACCTCGCGTGTTGAGGTTCATCATACCTCCAAACGCCGCCGAAGGATGCTAGCTTGATCGGGGGCTTCAGGTCTCTCCTCCCCACGACGTATCTCGTCATCCCTACCGTGAGGTCGAACCTCAGTCCTATCTCCCTTCCACCCTTGTCCTTGAAGGAGTAGATCTCATCGTCCACGGCAGTTCCACTCTTTGCACGCAACAGCGAGAGGGTCTCGATCGTCCCAGGTTCCATCAGCCTGAAATTGTATATCCTCGCCATCTCCGTGAACGCGCTGCGAATTCTCTCGTGAAGTTCGTACTCGACTGGCTCGATATCCCTGATGCCTCTCGGGAGGGAGAGGTCCAAGATGCCCTTCATCCACCCCTTTCTTTCAGTGAGGCAAGCTCAGCGAGCATGGCGGTGAGCTGAATATCGGGGTTCGCACCTTGGACCAATCTGTAGTCATATTCTGCGATTATCTTCATTGCCTCTCCGACCCTGTCAAATTTCATCCCGTTTACCTCTTCATTCGCGAACCTCAGGAAGTCACTCTCGGGGATACCATAGACGCTACGTAGCTCGACGAGCTTCAGCCTCGCAGCATTGAAGTCGCCTCCCAGCGCAACGCTGATGATCTCCGCTACTCTTCCTTTGACCGTTGACCCTGTCACGGCCCTTACCTTCTCGACAGTCAATTCTCCGTCGGCCGAGGCTGCCTGTAACAGATTGATTGCCTGTCTCAGGTCGCCGCTCGTCGCCTCGTAGACAGCCTGGAGTATGCCCTCCGGACTCACTCGGATTCCCTCCTTCTTCGCTATCCTACCCAGACATTCGACCACGTTTCTCGCATCAATCCTCTGAAACCGGAATATGGCACACCTGCTCTGGATAGGTTCTATGATGTTGGAGGAGTAGTTGCAGACCAGAACAAACCTAGTGAACTGGGAGGACTCTTCCATTATCCTTCTCAGTGCGGTCTGCGCGTCGCGAGTGTTGTGAGTGAGGATTCCATTTGACAGGAAGAAATTCTTGTGTCTTGACATGGAGATGTTGAGCACGCG
>JACPTA010000195.1 GCA_016193005.1 Nitrososphaerota archaeon
CAGGCGCTATTGCGGCGCGAAGCCCTGCACTCTCTCATGTAAAGAGAATGGCAGAAGACGGTAAGCCGATACTGGGAATCTGCAACGGCTTCCAGATTCTTGTTGAGGCCGGCATCCTCCCCGGCAGTCTGCTGAGGAATACCACCCTGAAGTTTGTCTGTCGATGGATAACGGTCAAGGTCGAGAACACAAAGACACCGTTTACGAAATTGGCCAGGAAGGGCCAGAGGCTCAAGATGCCGATAGCTCACAACGAGGGCAGATTCTTCGCGTCTAGGCGAGATGTTCAGCTCCTCAAGAACAGGGGAAGAGTCGTCTTCCGCTATGTCGATAACGTTGGAACCGGAGCTGAGACGGGTAATCCAAACGGCTCCGTCGCCGGCATAGCAGGAATCTGCAATGAGAAGGGCAACGTCGTGGCCCTGATGCCTCACCCTGAACGCGCGTCCGACACCATTCTCAGTCCGTTCCAGTCCTCGGACGGGAGACTGATCTTCACATCGCTGCTGGGTGACTCCGGGGGGTAGCGCAGTTGGCCAAACTTGAGACGCTGAGGCTCGGGCTTACGCCTGAAGAGGTGAGTGCGGTGAGGACGAGGCTTGGAAGGGAACCGACTGAGGTGGAATGGTCGATTATTGACGCCGAGTGGTCCGAGCACTGCAGCTACAAGTCCTCCAGGGCGCTCCTGAAGCAGTTTCCCGTCAGTGGGAAGAGGGTCCTCGTAGGACCAGGTTACGACGCGGGCGTACTGGACATCGGAGGTGGTCTCGTTGCAACCGTACACATTGAAAGCCACAACCACCCCTCGGCGATAGACCCGTACGGCGGTGCAGCGACGGGGATAGGCGGAGTCCTGCGTGACATTCTGTCCATGGGCACTCGACCAATCGCCTTGGTCGATGTGCTGCGCTTCGGGAGGATTGACCGAAGCTCCCGCTCACAGTGGCTCATGAGAAATGTAGTCAGAGGAATAGCCGCCTATGGAAATTGTGTCGGCATTCCAACGGTTGCGGGCGAGGTGGAATTCGATGACTCTTTCGAGAGGAATTGTCTTGTCGACGTTGCATGCGTTGGAATCGGAAAGAAGGAGCAGTTGGTCTTCGGAGAGGCCAAGTTCGTAGGAGATTTGCTGGTTCTTGCAGGAGGGAGCACGGGGAGAGACGGCATAAGGGGAGCGACCTTCGCCTCCAAGAACTTGGCAAAGGATTCCGAATCCGAGCGCTCCTCCGTTCAGGTCCCCGACCCATTCATGAAGAAACTGATCCTCGACGCGCTGATCGAGATTATTGAGAGGAAGCTTGCAGATGGAATGAAGGACCTAGGAGGTGGCGGCCTTTCGAGCGCTCTGTCAGAACTCGGGTCAAAGGGAGGGACGGGCATGGAGGTGGAGCTCTCCAAGGTCATCTTGCGGGAGGCTGACATGACACCCACCGAGGTCATGATTTCAGAATCGCAAGAAAGGATGATGCTCGTGCTCTCCCCGCGGAAGATCGAGGAGGTCTTCAGGGTCCTTACGAAGTACGGCGTACCATACTCGGTGATGGGGGAGGTCAGGGACGACGGAATGCTGAGGGTGAGGGAGAACAAGAGGGTAGTAGCCAGTCTTCCGATGGACCTGGTCGTAAACCCCCCGCTGATATCTTGGCCGGCGAAAAAGCCGGCTTATCTTACCAAGAGAGGAATGCATCTTCCGGCGGCCCCCAAGAACCTCGGCAAGGTGCTACTCAGGCTACTGGGCTCCCCAGGCATCGCAAGCAAGCGCTGGGTCTACGAGCAGTACGACCACGAGGTGGGGGTACGGACGGTGACGAAGCCAGGGCGGGGAGACGCAGCAGTGATGAGGCTTCCGAACGGCAACTTCCTTGCCATCAAGGCGGACGGGAACAGCAAGGCGACCTACCTCGACCCCTACTCGGGCGCCGCGGGGACTGTCTCAGAGGCATGCCGGAACGTGGTGGCGGTCGGAGCCGAACCCATGGCAATGGTGGACCACCTCCAAGTCGGCGACCCGGCGGATCCAGGGGTCTTCTGGACCTTCAGCGAAATGATCAGGGGGATGGCAGACTACTGCAAGGGAACCGGGTTGCCCGTGGTCGGTGGGAAGGTCAGTTTCTACAACGAAGATCAGTCCACCAAGCGCGCAATCAAGCCTTCCCCGGTCGTTCTCGTTGTCGGGCTGGTTGAAGGGATGGCCCAGCCGGTCCATCCAAACTTCAAACGAGAGGGAGAGAGGATCGTCCTCGTCGGTGAGACTCTCAGAGAGCTTGGAGGCTCCGACTACTACGAACATATCCACGAGTTCACGGGAGGCGCCTCCCCCGGAGTCAATCCGTCCCGAGACAGGAAGCTCTTCAAGTCGATTCACCGTTTGATGAGAAGCGGATGGATTACCGCAGCCCACGATTGTTCGAGTGGGGGAATCGCAACCGCGTTGGCAGAGATGTGCATATGGGGAGCAACTGGGGCGACGGTCGAAGCTGACAGGATTCCTTCGCCAGCGATGGCCTTCGACGAGCTTCTCTTCTCGGAATCGCACGGTCGTTTCATCCTGACTGCGCCGCCCAATCAGGCAGCGAAGTTGGTCGAGGAACTCTCCAGGGCAAGAATACCCCACTCTGTTGTTGGGGAGGTAGGTGGCACCAAACTCCGTATCTCGTCTCGTTCAAAAGGGGTGATCAGCGTCGGCGTGGAGGAGATGTCGGACTCCTGGGCCCGAGGCCTCGCGAGGGTGTTGGGAGATTGAGTGCTAGGGAAGCCTGCGGCGTCTTCGGGGCATACTCTGCGAAAGGTGTGGACATCGTTCCCGTACTGCTCAGAGGCTTGGAGG
>JACPTA010000196.1 GCA_016193005.1 Nitrososphaerota archaeon
CAGAAAGGGAGACAAGCAGAGTTTTCGGAGCCTACAACCTAATTGGATACGGCGCAGCTTCCGTCGGAGCCTTCGCCGCGTCCACTCCCTCGTACTTTCAGAATGATCTTCTTGTGTTCCGTTCCCTGTACCTCGTTTATGGGTTTGTAGGTCTCTTACTCATCATACTCTATCGCCTGCTCGGAAACCTAGAATCGGTAGGCACCGAGAGCAAGAGGATAGGTATTGCAGGTATGAGTCCAAAGGCTAAGCGTGACCTGACAAGACTCACCGCTTTCTTCTCCATCGACGCCTTTGGGGGTGGCTTCGTATCCCAGTCGCTCCTAGCGTACTGGTTCTACCTTGCCTACAATACCTCACTCGAGAGTCTGGGAATCATCTTCCTCGTGGCAAACGTGATTACGGCGCTCTCCACTTTCGGCGCGTCTCTCCTCGCTGAGCACTTGGGCAACCTTCGAACGATGGTCTACACCCATCTTCTCTCAAACGCGCTCCTAGTCTCTGTTCCGCTCGCAGGCACGTTGACGGGCTCTGTACTATTCCTCTTCCTAAGACAGACTGTCTCGCAGATGGATGTGCCGACGAGGCAAGCCTTCATGGCCCAGGTCTTCACCGACCAGGACAGAATCTCGGCGAACGCAATCACGAACACCCTCCGAAGCGTCAGCAGCATCTTGGGTGCTCCGATAAGCGGCCTCCTGTTCGCGGCTGGTTTCATAGCATTGCCGATTCTGGCCGGAGGTCTGTCAAAGATCTTCTACGACCTTACCATTTTCTCAGCCTATCGAAAGGAAGTCAAGTGAACTGGGCCATTGTCAAGATGGGTGCTCTAGCAATCAATGATCATACAAGGAAAATGCTATTATCGCTTGGAGATTGGCGATGAAGATGCGGGCCTGTAGCTCAGTCAGGTAGAGCATCGGGCTTTTAACCCGAGGGTCAGGATTCCCCCTATACGGGTTCAATTCCCGTCGGGCCCGCAGAATTCACCACGCACCTCCCATTGTATGCTGTAGTTCATCGGGGAGAAATTGCTGAAGTAATTTGCCTGTATTCACTTTCCTGGCTCCTCCCATATCTTGATTTCTCTCGTCTCTCTCATGTACCGCAGGCCAACTGAAAGCGTGATAAGTGGCACCGCGACCGACCAAATCAAACCGGCGTATATGTTGCCGGTGGCAAGAACCAGAGCTGGGGCAATCAAGACAGTGCCGTCGCCGATATCGCCCGTCCCCACCCCGTGGGCGACGGAAAGCGATGTGTATCTTATCCGGGCAGGAAATAGCTCGACGAGGAACGCTGCTAGCGGGCCATATGCCATGGCGGAGAGTAGCACCTGGAGGAAGACAAGGGCGACGAGTAGCGGTATGTTGGGTGGGCTTGAGAAGGTCTTCATCCCGACGTACAACGGGATTAATGCTATTGCACCCGCCAGGTTTGCAAGCAACAAGACCTTCTTCCTTCCTACCTTGTCAGACAGCCAACCAAAGAGCACGAAGAAAGGAGCGCCGAGCAAGAGCGCAGGGAGCATGATGAGACCAGAAGCAAGAAAGTCGAGTTCCAGCACCGTCTGCATGAATATCATGGAGTAGAACTGCGCGGTATGCCAGATGACTGATGAACCGGAGACGAGAACAAGGGCGAGGAGTACCCGCCTTAGATTCGTCTTGTCGGTCATACTTTCCCTAAGGGGTGCGTCGGAAGTCTTCTTCGCACCCTTGAGTTTGGTGAATATTGGAGTCTCCTTCAGTCGCCATCGTAACAAGATCGCCATAACCACCAGGACTGAGGATACTAGGAACGGAACTCGCCAACCCCATAGCAGGAAATCGTCTTGGCCGAGAGAGACCCTCGTGGCCAGCACAACGGCCAGAGATAAGATGAGACCGCATGTCGCAGTCGCTTGAACATAGCCGGTCCAGTAGCCTCTCGACCGATCTGGCGCATGTTCCGCAATGTAGATGGCCGCGCCTCCATACTCTCCGCCCAACGCGAGTCCTTGTAACACCCTAACGATCAGCAGGAGCGCTGGTGCCACTAGGCCGACTGAAGCATATGTGGGCAAGAGTCCTGTGAATGTTGCTCCGACCCCCATGACAATTATGCTCAACAGGAACGCAAACTTGCGTCCCACCAGATCCCCGAGCCTTCCGAACACGGCACCGCCAAAGGGCCTCACTGCGGCTCCTGCTACGAACGCCGCCAAAGCAGCCAAGAGGGAGAGGGCAGGAGTCGGGCTTGGAAAGAAGACTTGGGACAGAACGACGACAAGAGCACCGTACACGAAGAGGTCGTACCACTCGATCACACTGCCCAGAGTGGACGCTACGGTAACGAAGGACAGGGTTCTGGTTTGAGAGGAACCGTCTCTTCCGTACACGATATGCAAAGCCTTGCATAACGGTTTTTAAGCCTAGCGTCCTTCACTTGTCTTGGGCATGCGTAGCCGGAAGCTTGGCAGAAGGAAGGACAGAATAATTCTCCAACCCACATTCAAGCTATCTTTCGAGGGGGAGGCAAAGCACACACTCGTAGATCAGACGGACGCAATGCTCCTGAGATTCATCTCTGAGAGGAGTTCGCTCACGGAAGCGGCCAAAGCAGCTGGCATATCATACAGGAATGCCTGGGATCGTATCAATGCGCTGGAGTCGAACCTCGGCGAGCAGATTGTGGAGAAGAAGGTTGGCGGGCGGGAAGGCGGAGGAGCGAGGCTCACGGAGAGCGGCCTCGCGTTGTTGAAGCAGTTCAGGAGGGTGAGGAAGTATCTCTTCGACGCCCTCGAAGACAGGGAGTTCTGGGCGCACATCAGCTACAAGCTCAGCGCCAGAAACCGAATCAAGGGAAGGGTCGTTGAACTCCAGAGAGGCACGATTACTTCGGAAATAAAAATCCGAACCCTACCTCCAAGTACAATTACGTCGATAATATCTAACGAAGCGGTTCAAGAGCTGGG
>JACPTA010000040.1 GCA_016193005.1 Nitrososphaerota archaeon
CCTGCCGGCACCATATCGATCGACACCCCCGCAGCGCTCTACCTGCAGCAGCACGGAGTCGAGATGATTCAGTTCAGCACATACGGAGCCAGAAGGGGAAACCATGAAGTGATGGTGAGGGGAGGTTTTAGCAACATCAGGCTCAAGAATGTTCTAGCAAAGGGAAGGGAGGGTGGCTACACGACTTTCCTTCCCACAGGGGAAGTCATGCCGATATACGACGCAGCAATGGAGTACAGCAAGAAGAAAGTCCCTCTAATCGTAATCGCTGGCAAATTCTACGGTGCAGGAAGTTCAAGGGACTGGGCAGCGAAGGCACCCAAGTTGCTGGGCGTGAGAGCCGTGATTGCCGAGAGTTTCGAAAGGATACACAGGAGCAATCTTGTCGCGATGGGAATCCTCCCACTTGAGTTCACCGATGGCAAGGGTGCGAAGAGTCTCGGATTGAGGGGTGATGAGGAGTACTCTATCGAGGGGCTGAACTCTCTGAAGCCCCGTGCCAACGTCACCGTGAGGGCGAAGTCCTCGGCCGGAGAACTGACTTTCGATGCAGTGGCTAGAATCGTCAACAATACTGAGATGCAGTATTACCTTGAGGGGGGCGTTCTCCCTTACGTCTTCAACAAAATTGCGGCGTGAGTCGGTTTCCTTAATACCCACCACCGTCAAGGCGCGCCAATGGAAAACGAACCCCTCGTCTATCTGAACGGGAAGTATGTTCCGAAGTCGGAGGCCAAAGTCTCCGTCTACGATCACGGTCTTTTGTATGGTGATGGGGTCTTCGAGGGGATAAGAGCGTACGAAGGCATCGTATTCCAGCTGAAGGAACACATCGACCGTTTGTTCGAATCTGCGGGCTACATTGAGCTCGCGATTCCACTTGGGAAAAAACAGATAACGGATGCCCTTCTCGAGACCCTCCGGAAGAACCGCCTCAAGAACGCGTACATCAGGCTTGTCGTGACAAGGGGAGTGGGCGACTTGGGGGTGAACCCGAAACTCTGCAAGGACTCCACGGTTGTCATAATCGCGGAGCCGGTGAAGATAGCGGCAATCCCCACCGAACCTCGAGTGGTCTCAACGATGATATCCGCGGTGAGGAGGGACAGTGTGGACGCCACCTCACATGAGGTGAAGACGCTGAATTACATGAACAGCATACTCGCCATGATAGAGGCCAATCACGCAGGGGTCGACTATCCAGTGATGCTTGACAGCAGGGGCTTCGTCTCCGAGGGGCCAACGATGAATATCTTCATCGTGAAGAAAGGAGTGATTATGACTCCCGCAACGTCGGCGGCAATCCTGCACGGAATCACCAGGGCAAGATTCCTGAGCGTCTGTAAAGATCTCGGCTACGAGACAATCGAAAAAGACATCACGTCGTTCGAGCTGGTGACCGCAGACGAAGCGTTCTTCACAGGAACTCTCGCAGAACTTGTCGCAATAGGAACGGTAAACAGGAAGCAGATCGGCGGAGGGGCTCCGGGGCAAGTCACCAAGAGAGTTTACAAGGAGTTCGTCAAGGTCACACGCTCACCAGAAGAGGGAACTCCGGTCTATGAAGCGGAAAGAGTAAAGACTCGGACGAAGCACTAGACGAAAGACCCTCGCAGAGACTCGCGTAATCAAATAGAAGGAGAATAAGTTGATAACCTTAATTCAGACTGCCAAGGCGCGTTGTGTCAAGGAATAGCCTTTGGTCGAAATAGAGTATCTGCCGTACCAGAAAATCATTGTTCATGAAATTAGGAGAATGGAGCTTTCAGAGTTCTTGCTACTGGTGGCGTCTCAGGCTGAGGCGCAGAAACAAGGTGCCATGCCAGCGGTGGATTGGGTCGATGGAATTGCTTTCGTGAAAGGAGAATTCCTGCCCACACCTGAAACTGTGGAGGAAAATCTGAAGGGGCGACTCCACTACGCCATAGTGTTCTTTACGGAAACAAGTTATGACCAACATAAGAAAGTATCAGTGAGTGGGCGAGAGATTCTGGTCAGATTCAATAAGGCAGACAGCAACCCTAACTTTGTAGAACTCGTCAAGTTCTTGAAGAACTTCAAACCATGATCCAGGCACCAAACGAAAGGTAACAGGGAGATGAACCAAACAACAAGGTAGCAGAATCTGCCCGGCGGAACTGGCGATTTCTCGGGACACGGTTCTCTCTGGATAGTGTCGGGACATGGAGCGGGATAGAGCTAAATCGCAACAATACGACCGAAAGGCTTCGTTGCACCTTAGGGACTAGGTGACTCCACCTAATTTGGTAAAGAAGGTCAAGGCAACGCCTGAAACGAGGAAGAAGAAGGAAGAGGTAGAGCTTCCCTTCAAGATAAACGACCACCATCTCGTCCCGAAGCACGAGCTCGTCCCTGGCGAGGAGGCTTCAGTCCTTCTGAAAAGATACAATGCCACTCCCGATCAGTTTCCGTTCATACTCGCGACGGACGCTGCCGCTAAAGAGATTGGCGCCAAGCCTGGCGATTTTGTGAAGATAGTCAGAAGGAGCGAGACTGCCGGTGACGGAATCTACTTCAGATACGTGGTGGACGCCTAAAGTTGAGTAAACAGATACGGCAGCTAGATTCGTGGGTCGTACTCCAGGACCTCCTCGAGAAGGAAGGCGTGGCGAGACAGCACCTGAACAGCTACAACGAGTTTTACTCGAGAGGACTCCAGAGCATCGTCGACGAGATGGGCGAGGTCGAGGTTGAGACCGTCAGCACCCCCTACAAGGTGAAGTTCGGCAAGATCGAAGTCGGAAGGCCTCGGGTGATCGAGATCGACGGCTCCGTAAGCAACGTCTTTCCCGTCGAGACGAGGCTGAGGAACCTCAGCTACGCGGCACCCATCTATCTCGACATGACGATCGAGGAGGAGGGGCTGCAGAGGGAGGCGACCAGGCAGCACGTCGGCGACCTGCCCGTCATGGTAAAGTCGGAACTCTGCCAGCTCTCAAAACTTGCCAAGGAGCAGCTCATCTCCGCGGGCGAAGACCCGAACGACCCCGGCGGTTATTTCATCATCAACGGCTCGGAGAGAGTCATAGTGGGTCTGGAGGACCTCTCTCCAAACAAGATTCTCGTCGACCTGGAGAAGACCGGGGGCGTCTTCAGTTACAAGGCTCGAGTCTACTCGTCGGTAGTAGGTTACAGGTCAAAGCTCGAGGCGACCCTCAAGCAGGACGGCGGGATCAACATCAAAGTCCCAAGCTGCCCGATCGACCTCCCGTTCGTCATCGTCATGAGGGCGTTGGGGATAAAATCCGACAAGGAGATTGCCAACTCGGTATCTCCAAAACCCGAGATCCAGGACCTTCTCGAGGTCTCCTTCGACAAGGCGAGCGAGGCACCCACGGAGAAGGACGCCCTCGTCTATATCGGCAACAGGGTTGCGCACGGCATGCTGGAAGAGTTCAGGATCAAGAGGGCGCAGTCGATGCTCGACTGGGGCTTCCTGCCTCACCTCGGCAAGACCGACGAGAAGCGGTACGACAAGGCGATGTTTCTCGGCGAAGCAATCGCAAAGCTCATGGAACTGAGGCTTGGGTGGATCCAGCCGGACGACAAGGACCATTACGGTAACAAGGTCATCAAATTCGCCGGCCAGATGCTGGCCGACCTCTTCAGGACAGCCTTCAGAAATCTCGTCCGCGACATGAAGTACCAGCTCGAGAGGACAGGGCAGAAGAGAGGAGGAAACGTGGTCGGGGCGGCGATCAGGACGGGAATAATCACCGACAAGCTGAACAACGCCATTGCAACGGGCAACTGGGGAAGGGGGAAGGTCGGGGTCACCCAGCTCCTCGACAGGACCAACTATCTGAGCACCCTATCCCACCTCAGGAGAGTTCAGTCTCCGCTCAGCAGGAGCCAGCCCAACTTCGAGGCAAGAGACCTCCATGCGACCCACTTCGGAAGGATCTGCCCGTGCGAGACTCCAGAGGGTGTCAACTGCGGTCTCGTCAAGAACCTCGCCCTCTCCGCAATAATCTCGGTCAGCGTCCCTGCTGCCGAGGTCGAGGAGAGGCTATGGGAGCTTGGAGCCAAATCCATCCGTGACGTACCCGACAAACTCGCCCTTGATGGTACCCGGATCTTCATGGACGGCAGGTTCATCGGCTTCGTGGACGACGGTGAGAGGCTCGCCAAGGCGTTCAGGAAGCTCAGGAGAGAGGGTCAGATCAACCCCAGCGCCAGCGTCATGCACTACCCGCCCCTGAACAAGAGGGGGTACTCGAGACTCTATGTCAGCTTGAGTGCCGGGAGGGTGATGCGGCCGCTGATCGTCGTAGAGGGGGGAAAGCCGCTATTAACCCAGGAGATGATAACCAAGGTGGCTTCGGCGGAGCTCTCTTGGAGGGACCTCGTCGAGAGGGGCGTCGTCGAGCTAATCGACGCCAACGAGGAGGAGAACAGTCTGGTGTCGATGTCAGCGGAGGAGATAACATCGAGGCACACCCATCTCGAGCTCTACCCAGGCGCGATGTTCGGAATCTCGGCCTCGGTCATCCCCTACCCGGAGCACAACCAGTCGCCTAGGAACACCTACGAGTCTGCGATGGCGAAGCAGTCGCTAGGCTTTTCGTCTCCGACATTCCCGCTCTCGACCTTCGTCAGGCAGCACCTCCTCGTGACCCCACAGTCAGCCCTGGTCAGGACCAAGTCAACGGACCTGCTGAAGATAGCGGAGAGGCCCCTCGGAACAAACGCCGTGGTCGCAGTCCTGTCCTTCGAGGGCTACAACATCGAGGACGCGATAATCATGAACAAGTCGAGCGTCGACAGGGGATTCGCGAGGTCATTCTTCTACAGGCTTTACGAGGCCGAGGCGAAGCAGTACCTTGGGGGGATGAGAGACACCTTCGAGGTTCCCTCCCCCGACTCCAACATCAGGGGATACAGGGGAGAGAAGTTCTACAGGTTGCTCGAGGCCGACGGAGTCGTGATGCATGAAGCCCAGGTGCAGGGCGGGGACGTGATGGTTGGGAGGACGAGCCCGCCCAGGTTCATGGAGGAGTACAAGGAATTCGAGATAAAGGGTCCTTACAGGAGGGACACGTCAGTCGCGGTGAGGCCGACGGAGTCAGGAGTCGTCGATGCCGTCTTCATGACCGAGAGCGTCGAGGGAGGGAAGATGTTCAAGGTCAGGGTGAGGGACATGAGGATTCCCGAGATAGGCGACAAGTTCGCGTCGAGGCACGGGCAGAAGGGAGTCATCGGTCTCGTGGTGCCTCAGGAGGACATGCCTTACACCGAGGACGGAGTCGTACCCGACGTCATCATCAATCCGCACGCCTTCCCTTCAAGGATGACGGTCGGTCAGTTCATCGAGTCGATAGCCGGCAAGGCCGCTTCCCTCAGGGGAACGCCCGCCGACGGGACCGGGTTCGTGGGGGAGACGGTCGAGGACCTCGGCAAGATCATGAAGGAGAGGGGATTCGAGCCGACAGGGAGGGAGATAATGTACGACGGGAAGACGGGGAAGAAGTTCGCCGTCGACATATTCATCGGGGTGGTCTACTACCAGAAGCTCCACCACATGGTTGTGGACAAGATTCACGCCCGAGCCCGAGGGCAGGTCCAGATGCTGACCAAGCAGCCCACGGAAGGGAGGGCGAGGGGAGGCGGCCTCAGGTTCGGCGAGATGGAGAGAGACTGCCTGATAGCTTACGGCGCATCGATGGTGCTCAAGGACAGACTTCTCGACGAGGCCGACAAGGCTGAGGTCTACGTCTGTGAGAAGTGCGGCCTGATCGCGTATTACGACGCAAAGCAGAGAAGGTACGCCTGCAAGGTCGACGGAGATTCAGCCAAGATCTCGACCGTCGTCGTCGCGTACGCCTTCAAGCTGCTCCTGCAGGAAATGATGAGCCTGAACATAGCCCCTAGGCTCAGGCTCAGGGACAAGGTGTAGGACAATGGCCATGGAAGAAGCGCTCAAGACGATAGGCGGGATCGGTTTCTCCCTCCTCTCTCCCACGGAGATCAGGAAGTATTCAGTCGCGGAGATCACTCAGCCCGAGACCTACGACGAGGACGGCATGGCCGTCCAAGGAGGGCTGATGGACAACAGACTCGGAACGCTGGAACCGGGCCAGAAGTGCGGCACCTGCGGTAACACGGCCACCCGGTGTCCTGGTCACTTCGGCCACGTCGAGCTAGCCGAGCCGGTCCTTCACATCGCGTTCATCGACGACATCAACAAGCTCCTTCAGACGACGTGCCGGGCCTGCGGGAGGATACTCCTCTCCCAGCCGGAGCTCGACATCTACAGGCAGAGGCTGGGCAAGATCACCGATTTTACACCCGCCCTCAAGGACGAGGTCGCAAAGGAGATCCTCGCAAAGGCGAAGAAGGTCAAGCTCTGCCCGCAGTGCGGGAAGCAGCAGTATCAGATTGAGCTTACGAAACCGACGATCTTCCACGAGATAACTGAGGAGGGCGGAGCGACCAGGCTACTCCCCGTCGCCATCAGGGAGAGGCTGGAGAGGATAACCAACGAAGACCTTCAGCTCCTCGGCTATAATCCGAAGGCGGCGAGGCCGGAATGGTTCGTACTCCAGGTCCTCCCTGTTCCCCCGCTCACGGTCAGGCCCTCCATTACCCTAGAATCAGGAATAAGGTCGGAGGACGACCTCACGCACAAGATTGTCGACATACTGAGGGTCAATCAGAGGGTGAGAGAGGCGAAGGAATCAGGAACACCCCATCTGATCGTTCAGGACCTCGTCGACCTCCTCCATTACCATGTCACGACGTACTTCGACAACGAGGTCTCCGGAATACCGCAGGCTCATCATCGCTCCGGAAGGCCGCTGAAGACCCTGAGCCAGAGACTGAAGGGTAAGGAAGGGCGTTTCAGGGGTTCGCTCTCCGGGAAGAGGGTCGACTTCTCCAGCAGGACTGTGATCAGCCCCGACCCAAACCTCGACATCAGCGAGGTGGGTGTCCCCTTCGAGGTTGCGAAGAAATTGACGATTCCAGAGAAGGTCTCTCAGTGGAACATGGAATCCTTGAAGCAGCTCGTGATCAAGGGCCCGTTCGAACATCCGGGCGCCAACTACGTGATTCGTCCCGACGGCGTCAAGATCAGGCTTGACTTTGCGAGCGACAGAAAGGCGCTGGCGGACTCGCTCGTGCCGGGCTACATCGTGGAGCGGCACCTCATGGACGGGGACGTGGTCCTCTTCAACAGGCAGCCTTCGCTCCACAGGATGTCCGTCATGGCGCACTTTGTGAGGGTCCTTCCATACAGGACCTTCAGGCTCCACCCGTCAGTCTGCCCCCCCTACAACGCCGACTTCGACGGAGACGAGATGAACCTCCATGTTCCGCAGAGCGAGGAGTCGAGGTCCGAAGCCCTGATGCTCATGAGGGTCCAGGACCAGATATCAACGCCCCGTTATGGGGGACCGATTATCGGTGCCATCAGAGACTTTCTCACGGCCGCCTACCTCTTGACCAGAGAAGAGACCACCCTCACACCCGAAGAGTTCACCAATTTGGCAACTATCGGCGGGTACAACGGCGACCTGCCCGAGCCCGAGAAGAAGGGAGCCAACCCGAGGTACTCTGGCAAGCAGCTCTTCTCGCTCTTCCTCCCCAAGAACCTCAACTTCGTCCTGACCTCCAAGTGGGGCAAGGCGATGACGGGCAAGACGAACGATGTTGTGATCAAGGATGGCGTGCTCCTCTCTGGAGTAATCGACAAGGCTGCGATTGGAGCCGAGGAACCAGACAGCCTCCTTCACAGGGTCGCGAAAGACTATGGGAACGACGAGGCGAGGCGATTCCTCAATTCGATTCTCGGCGTCCTGAAGACCTTCATCACGAGGAGGGGATTCACCTACGGCTTCAACGAACTGGAG
>JACPTA010000041.1 GCA_016193005.1 Nitrososphaerota archaeon
TTTTCTTGCTAATGATCTCCATCTGATTCGGATTCTTCCTCGCTAACTTCCCGAAAATCCTGTCGACGTGCTCCCTGGTCTCGAGGACGTACATTCATTTCAAACCGTATCTCTTCCTGAAGTCCTTGGCGGTGCCAATCCTGATTATCGGTTCGACCTGCATCTTCTTCAGCTTGCTCAGGTACTCTGGGCTGACTCCGGATTCGAGCACGAGCTCCTTGTACTGCTTGGCCATCTCGTTTATCGCCTGCGACTTGTCCTTCAGGCCGTATTGAGCCTTGAGAATGTTGATTACCTTGTTGGCTTCCTCGTCTATCTCCACTATCGCCTTGACCATATTAATATCATGTTAATACCGACATATAAGCATAGTCGAGTTGCATTTCATCTTTCTTCCGCGCGTCAAATCAAATCACTCTGGTTCGCCTCCTCTTAGTGCTTGCGTCTTCTGTATCTCGGCGCGAATGCTCGGACGGTGCGGCTCATAGAGAGGGCTTTGAAGGTAGTCATCCATGAGCGAAAGAGGAAACCTCGACGAGAATCGTTTAGGATAGTTGTGCAGACCCAAACAGAACTGCAAAAGCTCGACACCAGATTAGCACGTACCTATATCTCGAAAGATCGACGTTCGATGGAATATCATAGTTCTGGTCGCCGATGTTCCCTTTGAGCTGACCAAGATTGACGATATCCTTACCCGTTGTGTCAGTGGCGACATAGACGAACAGGTCTGGGCCGTTGGTAGTCCGGAAGTTGCTGAGCCGAAGAATCTGTGATCCATTGTTGGTCCGAATGACAGTGGCGTTTCCTGAAGTTCGGTGAAAACTGTCTGCGTCGATGAATGTTCCAACAGCTAGGTTCGTCAGGTCTTCGCTTGGACTTGGGCTCTCATTTACCTGAACGTCGTAGAAGAGAGGTGAAGCAAGCCAATAGACTACAGGTGAGGCGACGAGCAGTCCAATCAAAAGGAAGATGCGTGTTCTGCCTAGGCGAAACAATTGAATCGATGCATCTCGCGTTCTTAGATAAGCGTATTTCTAGATCATGTCCAGTTCATTTCAAGAACTTTCTCATTGTTCAACGATATTCAACGGTTTTCAACGGAGTCCGCGAGCTGCATCCGACGTATTGAGGCAACATGAGACATACTAACTGAGGGCATAGCGGCGAGTCGAGTATGGACTCGTGAGCTTTTCGATTCAGAGTCTGAAACCAACTGAAATGAATCTGGAAGGAAAGTAGAGAAATCAGGAATAGGTACAGTTTTCGCCAGTACGAACCAGGCAGGCCTATCTCCCACTTCAGGTTCCCTGGCTCCAAATTCATCAGGAAGCGTAACTTGGTCATTTTCGAGCGGGGTCCTCTCCGGAAAGTTTGAGGTTCGAAATCTGCCCGCACAGGGTTCAACTCAGGCATATGGGGCGTGGTTTGTGAACACCGCTACTGAAGACAAGGCGTTTCTAGGGGCACTCGTTCAAGCTGGGGAACACACGATACTGTTCCAAACTTCTGGTAGTGGGAAGCTTACTTTCAGTGCCGCAGCCTTCACTTCCGGACCGAATGCGGGCAGTCCCATAACTTTGGCGTCAACCGGGCAGAATCTCTTCATAATCCTTGTTGAGACTAACATAGATTTCATGAACCCCGCTCCAATTGGAAGTGCAGTCAGCGCAACCTTTTAGCTCGTTCACGAGCTAGCTAAAAGAGACCTGCCACTCTCACTCTTGAATGAATATCTTTGCGCGAAATTGCTCCATTACTCTTCGACTCACGACTTTGAAAGTAAGTTACGGCTTCGACTCTCCGGCTGGTGTTGTTCTCCGACGGGCAAGATCATACGATAGTTGAAACAGACTGATCGCGCTCTCGACATCATTCGAATTGCGGAAGCGCAGGGTGATCCAACCACTCTCCGGCAAGACATGATGGGGCGTCCATGGGAAATGGCACGTCGGCTTGATAGTCCCCGTGCACGTGTCCGAGTTCTCTTCTTCCGAGTCTGAACTCTGTCCCCCCAAAACGATGGGCGTGCGTCGTGACCCCTGGCCACTTCGCGACCTCCTTCACGATCTTTTCTAGCGCCTTACGCGCCGACACGCCCGTTTTTCCTCCTGATGAATCGCAACTTCGCCACCGACCTTACAGAAGGAGGGTGGACCGTATTTGTTGATTGACCCCGCTCATGATTGGTCACAATGAACCGTATTTGACCTCACTCAAGATGGTCTTCACTCATTAGGAGTGAAGAATACCTATGTGTACGACCTACGACTACTTTCTCCTGCGTCTAGATGCTGAAGATGCGCGCTTGGGGCGTCGTTGCGGTTCAAACAGGCCGATAACATTTCCTTCCGGGTCGGCGCCCATGAATGTGAATCCCATCCCAACTTCCTGCTTGCCCATCATCTCCTTGCCTCCAGCCTTCTTGAACGTCGCAATGGCTGAATCTATTTCCCCAACTTGGATAAAATTGCGAGGACCATCTTGAGCACCCATCTTCTTGTATATGCCTCCACCTACGCTCTTGCCTTGCGGTCCTGTGGAAATTAGCCAGTAGTCGAAATCGGGCATCGGCACTTTTTTGAACTTCCATCCGAAAACATCCTTGTAGAACTTGCTCAACCGTTCAACATCATTCGCTGGAATCTCGAAATGAACCACAGTCTTGAATACCATCTCTATCGGGGCTCGTAGCAGGTTTGAAATATATAAAGAGAGACGAGCGTTCCGGATTGACGCCCGAGCCAACGAAAATCGGCAATGTTCACAGATAAAGCATGGGGCGTCGGGCTATGTGGCATGCACATCGCAGTTCTAGGCACGGGGGACGTCGGAATGAGGCTTGGCTCGAAACTAGTCGCGCTGGACCACAAGGTAATGATGGGTTCGCGCACCGCCAGCAACCCGAAGGCCGCGGACTCTCAGATGGTTCGAAAACTAGATTAGCGGTACAGAAGTTTGTCAGGTGACTCTAGTGAACGAAGGCTGCTGCCCTCTCGACGCCAAGCGGAAGATCGGCGACAGGCGGTTCCGGGGTATTTTCCTCGATAATCCGCTCAGACGGTTATTGTTTCCACCAAAGAAGTTCCTCGAGGGTCACGTCTCAAAGGGGATGATTGTGGCAGATTTGGGATGCGGGCCCGGATATCTCTGCCTACCGATGGCCGCGGCCGTGGACGGAGGGGGCAGGGTCTACGCCGTCGATTTCGATGAGAAGCAGATCGTGGCGGTCAGAAAGAAGGCCGCTAGGAATGGTCTCTCCAACATTGAAGCGCATTCGGGTTCGGCCTCGAACCTCGGATTCATTCCAACCGCCAGCATTGACTTGGTAATCGCCAAAGGGCTCCTCTGCTGCATGCTGGATCACGAAGGCGCGCTGCGAGAAATTCACCGAATCATCAAACCGGGCGGGACTGTCTACATCAGCGTAGCGAGGTTCACCGGTAGGAACGACCAAAGGCGAGTGGGCAAAGAGGAGTGGGAACGCATTCTGGCGCAGTTCAGAGTTCAAGAACGAGGGGATGGGCTCACAAGTCGCTGGGCATGGGTCCGGAAAGAGAACGCGGTGTGAGCTCCACCGGAGCGTCGCATGCCCTAACGCCGATGGTTCGGTTGAGGAGGATGACAGGCACTAGGATATGGTTGCTACGATAAACGGGCTAGGACTCAACCGTGGTAATATCAATTGCTAGAACAGTACGTTTTCTCGCGCTTAGTGCCAATGCGAGCACAACAGATCCCAGAGAAATGACAGCGGCGGTGACGAATATCAGATTGTACGCCTCCGGCAAAGGAAATCTGCCGGTTACTCCCTCTGCAGTTCCTTGATACATCTGCTGGAATGTTGCCGCGACGGCTGGTCCGATTGACTGCCCGACCAAGTTGAGAAGCAGCGTCATCCCCAGAGCAATTCCGGTCGCTTGTATCGGCGCCGATAGCAGCACTACGTTGAAGCCGCCAGTGAACGAAAGCGATAGTCCTGCGGCAATTATCGCTAAAGTGGTGGCGACCATGCTTTCCGTTGAGTGAAAGGCGAGGAGGCTAAAGAATCCTATGGCGCTGACTATGGTTCCAATTGCGGTCATTCTCACGTTGCCTATCCTATTTAGTATGAAACCCGACCCCACGGTCCCAATCAGTAGAATGAACATGAACGGAAGCTGTACGTTCGCTGTTGCAATAGCATCCCCTCCAAACCCAAGCGGCTTCGGGCTTCTTATCATGATGGGAATCGTCTGGTAGACCATGAATGTGCAGAGACCGACAATCACCAGTATGATGGTTGCTGGAAGGAGCATTCTGTGAGTCATCAACTTGAGATCAATCAAAGGCATGGACGCTCGCTTCTCTATGAACAGGAAGAGCGCCAGCGAGATTGCCGATACTGCGAATAGTCCAGTATTCTGAAAGACCGTCCCTGATTCATTGATGCTGTTCTCCAGGAGCGAAATGCCCGTCAGGAAGGAAATCACAGTAACGGCCAATGCCAGTGTTCCTTTCAGGTCGATTGATAATGCAGGTGGGCCACTAGCATTCTGTTCTCCCTTTCCCGCTCCCGATGCCCTGGGGTTTAGGGGTCTACTCGTGTGAATGAATTTCTCGATTATCAGGGCGAGCGCGACTGCGATGGGAAAAATTGAGAAGAAAGTGAAATGCCATCCATAGTTCTGGATAATGCTTGCGCCAACCACCAGCCCCACTACCGCTCCACCTGAAAATGTTGAACTGAAAACAGTCTGCCCTATCGCGAGTTTCTTTTCGGGAAGTGTCTCCCTGATGATTCCGAAGGCTATCGGAAACATGGAGATCCCCGCTCCCTGCGCTAGTCTTGCGGCAATCATGAAGCCTATGCTATTGGCAAACCCTCCTGCCAGTATGCCAGCCGAGTAGACCGCCATGATGATCAGCAATATCCTCTTCTTGCCGTAGATGTCTGACAGCTTGCCCGCGATGGGGGTCATGACAGCTCCCGCGATCAGGTAGGCAGAGAGTATCCAGGACGATGTGTTGTACGAGATCCTGAAATCCCTGATAAAGTCCGGTATCGCCGGCAGCACCATCGTTTCGCCGAACAGGGTCACCAAACCCAAGCAGCTCAACACGGCTAGCGTTACCCATGCTGAACGATTCATTCTCTCACTTTGTATAGTCACTATTTTCACCAACGAATAGCTACGACCACATTCGCAAATCCTTGGATGAGGTAGCGCTCGCCGAGCGCGGGGTTAGATTCGTGGTCTTTAACCGTGTTCCCTATGTATTGCCATATTTCGCAGAACATAAGAGCGCGGAACGACCAGGTTTCCCTTGCGCATACTTATCCAATGCCCGAGAGTCCCAATGGCGAGAGCATGGAGTCCCCTGCTTCCGTCGACAACGCACCGACACACGATCGTTCGGCCGCAACAATTCGTAACGTCCTAGTTCTGATTCTGGCCTTCGCATCAGGATACATCGATGCCATCAGCTTCCTTGCAATGGGCAACGTATTTACTTCGAACATGACAGGAAATACAGTGTTGCTGGGTCTAGCCCTCGGCGAAGGGAAGGGGCTGGCTGCTCTTCGCTCTGTTATCGCTCTTGTCGGCTACATCGGCGGCGTCGCTGTTGGCTCCACAATCGTTGACCGCGGCGCGAAACGCGCCATTTGGCCGTCAAGTGTGACCGTTGCCTTCGCGGCCGAGTTCTTCGTGCTTCTCCTCTTCGCGGCAGGCGGTTCCTTCGCCGGGCGCACTCCAGGTGAGTTTACTCTGTACCCTCTCATTGCCTTGGCAGCGATTGCGATGGGCATACAGAGCACTGCTGTTCGTGTCCTCGGTGTTTCAGGAGTGGCCACCACTTACATCACCGGTACTTGGACTAGCTTGGTTAGTGGTCTGACCAGGAGGCTCACTTCGGCGGCCTCTGGTAAGGAGCCCACGCAGTCCAGCCTGCCTTCAGGGGGTACAGTCATCCAGGCCGCTGTCGTACTAGTCTACATCCTCGCGGCGGTCGGCGGAGGACTACTGTATGCGACATGGTTCCTAGATGCTACCTTCGTCCCTGCAATCGGTGTCGCTATTGTGGTTGTTGTGGCGGCCCTTCGTTTCCGTAAGGGTCGTTGAGCAGTTTGTAGAACCACGCTCCGAAAGGGAAAAAGTTCAATACTCAATCGCGATAATGCCTCCCAGTTTGAGGACCCTTCTGTATGGAAAGTATCTGATCAAAGGTGCCGGCGACCAAAGTCAAGTCATCAAAGACGGCGCGGTCTGTGTCGAAGGATCGGTCATCAGGGATGTAGGCAGCTTCAAAGTTCTCTCGAAGAGCTACCGATATGACCGGAAGATCGGCTCGGACAGACACATTGTCATGCCCGGGCTGACCAATTCCCATGCCCACGGTCTGGGCGTCAGCCTCATCCTACGAGGAATATTGGACGGTCCCCTCGAAACTTGGGTTCAGGAGTTCTTCTACAGGGGGATGGACGGCTGGAACACCTATGACAACGTCATGCTTTCGTGCATAAATCAGATTGAAAACGGTGTTACGTCCTTCGTCAATCACTATTACAGTCCCTTCGACCTGCTAGACTCCAAGCGTTATGGCGGGGACAATGAATCTGCCGTTCGTGCATGCGCGGACTCTGGCGGAAGGGTCGTGTTCGCCCCCGCCTTTTCGAATCAGAATTTCTGTACCTATGATGATCAAACTTTTCTGCCGACCCTACCAGCAGAAATCAAGAACTGGTTCAAGCTTAGGATTCCCACGGACAGCGATAAGGTAGAGCGCACGAAGCAATACTTGAAAAAATTCAGGGAGATTCACAGCAAGTTCGATGGCAAGGATGAGAGGGTCAAGATCTACTTGGGTCCGGCTAACGTTCACTGGGTCTCGGACGACTCTTGGCTAGAGGTCAAGAAGACCGCTCTCGGCCTGAAGACAGGTATCCATACCCACTTGGTGGAGACTCGCTACCAGGCTCAGTATGGCCCGAAAGTCTTGGGGAAGTCGCCTGTCAAACATCTGGCTGATTTGGGCGTCTTGGGACCGGAAGTCTCTTGCGGGCATTCGGTCTGGCTGACTAGAGAAGATATGGTGACGATGGCCAAGACAGGGGCGATAGCTGTGCACAATCCGAGCTCGAACCTCCGTCTGTTCAACGGGATTGCACCTGTCTTGGAGATGAAGCAGGCAGGTATGAACATCGCCATGGGACTCGATGGGACCACGATCAACGACGAGCAGGACATGTTTCAGGAGATGAGACTCTGCTCTCTACTTCATCGACTTCCGGGCGTTGAAGGCCGTCATCTGAGCTCGTCGGAGATACTTGACCTGAACCTCTCGGGCGGTTCCAAGGTCGCTCTCAGGGAGGGTGAGATAGGGGCGATCGAGGTTGGGAGGAAGGCCGATATCATCTTGGTCAACACCGGACGGTTCACCGCCCCCTTCGTGAGTCAGAAACTTTCACTCGTTGACCTGCTCGTCCTTCGTGCCAAAGGCTCCGATGTGGACCATGTCATGATCAATGGCAACCTGGTTGTTCGGAACAGGCGATTCCTTAGAGCCGACAAGTCGAAGCTGCTTCGCAGGGTAAGCAGGTGGAGAGAGAGAAACTCGGAGCTTGATCAGAACCTGGCGAAACTCACGGCTCATATCCGTTCGTTCTACCAAAAATGGGATGAAGGAGAGCCGAACTACAGAATGAACTTCGCGTGACGCATGATGAACCCTAGGAGCTAGTTAATGTCGACCGTCGACTGACTGCAATCACTCTTCTTAAATCTCCGAGGGTTCTCACCAGACAAGATCGGCTTGAAGTGCTTCTTGGGGGTCGATGACACCGACTCGCATCTCGGCCACTGTACCACCTATCTTGGGTACCACCTAGTTAAGAGATTGATCGGGCTCGGAGGCAAGTTTTCTCGATATCCGCGTCTCGTAAGGCTGAATCCGAACGTGCCGTTCAAGACGAGGGGCAACGCGGCGGTAGCTGTCGAGTTCGAATGTGGAGACAGCGCCGAAATCTTCGAGGAGGCCTGCGCGTTAGTGGAAGAATACTCCGACGTGAGCAACGGCGCCAACTCTGGCCTGGTGTTAGTTGACAATCCAAGTCAACTCCCCTTCTTCGAGTCGATCTATCGAAGGGCCCTCGCAGAAGTCGTCAACAAGAGAGGGGTCATCAATGCTCTAAAGGAGAAGGGAACGAGAATCTTCGCTCTCGGGAACGGCATGGGAGTGGTCGGCGCCGCGGCCAGCATCGGATTCAACGGCTCGCTGGACCACACGTACGAGCTGCTTGCATATCGAAGGCGCGAGCGTTGCGGAACCCCAAGGGTAGTTGACAAAGACTCAGTAAAGAGAATGGACCAGGAGACGTTCCCGCGGACATTCAACAACTACGACTATCAGAGAGATAGAGTGCTGATAACGCCTCACGGACCAGACCCGGTCTTCCTGGGTATTCGCGGAGGCTCGCCTCAAGTTCTTCTTGAGGCGTTCAAGAGGGTCGAGTTTTCAGAGAATCTCGAAGGCCACATGATTTACGTTTCAAACCAGTGCACCGACGCTCACCTCAGCCACGGGCTTTCGCTTCCCCTGAAGGCGTACTCTGCGGGAAAGATAGCCGGAACGGTCTCGGGCCTCACGAGCGGAGACGGAGGACACCTGTACTTTGAGCTCGAGACGGGTCGAGGACAAGTGAGGTGCGCAGTTTACGAGCCAGCAGGTGACTTGAGGAAGGTCGTTCGATTTCTCGTTCCTGGCGATTTGATTGAAGTGGCAGGAGGGGTGAGGCGGGCAACTTCGAAGCACGATGCCACGATCAATGTGGAGCGGATTCACGTGCTTTCCCGGACTCTGCAGGTCAATGCCAAGAATCCGAGGTGCAGTGGGTGCGGAACCCGAATGAAATCAGAAGGGACCGACAAGGGCTTTCAGTGTAGAGCCTGTGGGAGGAGGGCTTCAGAGAAAGAGAATACGCCCGTCAGGAGGACTTTGATGGAGGGTGTCTACCTTCCGTCCCCGAGGGCGCGGAGACACCTCACCATGCCGCTTGTTAGGTACGGCAGGGAGACGAACGGCGACAGCTACTCGCTTGTCAAGGGCTGGTTCAGTGCGTCTGAGCCTAGACTTTTGCGAGTGCCTGCTCGAAGTCTTCTATGAGGTCATTGACATCCTCAAGGCCGACGGAGACCCTCACCAAGGTGTCACTGATCCCTGTTCTCTTCCTCTCCCCGGGAGAAAGCTGCGTGTGCGTTAGAGTCGCCGGTTGCGAGACGAGCGTCTCCACGCTTCCCAGACTCCCTCCCAGTGTGGCAATCTTCAAGGATTCCGTGAGCTTCATCGCGTCCTTCATCTTGCCCCTTATCTCGAAGCTGAGCATCACGCCGAAAGCCTTCATCGGCTTCTTCGCCAGCTCACGCTGAGGATGGCTCTCGAGGCCGGGATAGTTGACCCGGACCACCTTCTCATGCTCCGAGAGGTAGTCTGCGAGTCGCTCGGCACCCTCGCACTGCTTGTCGACCCTGACAGACAACGTCTTGATCCCCCGCAGGATGAGGTACGCAGCGTGAGGATCCAGAGTTCCTCCGAGAACTCTCCGCATCTTCTTGATGGTTCCGACCAAATCTCTGCTTCCTGCCACGGCACCCGCTATGACGTCGGAGTGACCGTTCAGATACTTCGTCGCGCTATGCAGGACCAAATCCGCGCCAAGCTTGAGCGGCCTCTGATTGATTGGTGAGGCGAACGTGTTGTCGACAAGCAGCTTGGCTCCCTTCGCGTGGGCAATCCCTCCCCCCTCCCTGATGTCCACCAGCTTGAGTGTCGGGTTCGTAGGCGTCTCGACGTAGACAACCTTCGTGTTCTTCCTAATCCCGTCACTCATCGCTCGGAGGTCGGTCGTATCAACGAGGGTGCTTTTGACCCCGAACCTTGGCAGGAAGTCGTGAATCAGTCTGTAGGTCTCCCCGTACAGGTCGCGAATCGCAAGAACGTGGTCTCTCGCCTGAAGCATCGCAATGACTGCGGTTGAGATTGCAGCCATTCCGGAAGAGAAGAACGCGGCATCCTCTGCTGCCTCGAGTTCAGCGAGCTTCCTCTCCAGCGTCCTTACCGTGGGATTGTCCCATCTGGAGTAGACAAACGATGAGCTCTCGCCCTTGACGGCTTTCACCACGTCTCGGGCCTTCGAGAAACCGAACGTCGCTGTTTGGTAGATCGGAGTCGTGACCGCACCAGTTAGCCTGTCTCGCCCTTCGGCTCCGTGAACGGACCTGGTTGAGCTTCTCACCATGTTGAGTCCCCCATCACTGATGTCAATCGCTGTTAAAGAGAGTTCAGAATGGTAGCGAGGGGTGGAGTTTCAGAGGAATCATCCTCTTTTGAACCACCGATCTGCGAGATGGCCCGGTGGGCCCGCCGCTTCGAATATTCAGGGTTCAGTCGAGAAATCCGTGGGCGTCTAAATACCGAAGCAGGGATATTCTTATGAGGACTGTGACCGATGTCACTGAATCCAGACAGGGCTGAGATTTTAGGCGCACTCATCGGAGATAAGGGGACATTCAAGAGGACGAGGAGGTACGGATTCTACAAAGGCTACGATCTGAGTAAATATCATCGATGCGTGATTTCGATTTGTCTAGGGTTCGACTTCGGATGGGGGCAGCATATTTCCAACTTGGTTTCTCGGAGCTACGGACCACGGGGTTCCATTTGCTGGGACGGAAAAGAGTGGAGATTCATTTCCAGCTCGACGAGAATTTTCCAGGACTTATCGCGCTACTACGATCCAGAATGGAATGCTAGAAGCTGGAGAGTTAGCCCGATTTTATTTCGTGCTTCCTCGCAAATAAAGCAGGGTTTGATCAGGGGGTATTTTGATGCGGATGGCTATCCTAAATTTAGTGAGGCTCGAGAGAAGGTCCTGGTACAAGTTAATTCTGTTAACAGAAACGGCCTTATGGATATGAAGCGCCTTCTGCAGAGTCTAGGATACAATCCAGGACTCTATAAGAGGTACAAAGAGAGCAATGTATGGGAGCTGGTTATCATCAGACAAGGGGAGGCGATTCGTTTCCTAAGCCAGATTGGTTTCAGCATTGGTAGAAAGCAAACGAAGCTCGAGACAATGCTAGAGCGTACGAATCGAGATTTCGCAAGGAAGTAGCGAGGGGAGGATTTGAACGTCCGGCCGGGATTTTACCGGTCTCCGATCTGCGGGTTATGAGCCCGCCGGGATCAACCTGGCTTCCCCACCTCGCTGAAAAGTACGACAAATTTACGAGCCTTATATTCTTCTCGGAGTTCATAGTCTCGTTGGTAGTGGGCAATCCTTGAAGGATTCTGCGGCCGTTAGTTTTTCTCTGATTGTCCCTCAGAGATTCGAAAGGATCAGACTCTCCGGGTCTTCGTCGAGAACACTCCTGACGCTCTCCCTCAGATCCTCAAGTCTCCTCAAATCATGACCTTTCCTTTTGAAGCGCTCCACTTCTGCGCTGAAAGGACGGACCTTCGCCCCGTCGACCATCTTGTCCGAGAAGCAGACAATCCTCTCCTCCAGGGTCCGAGGAATGTAATCGCCCGGAGGAAATCCGAGCGAGTCTGCCTCCTCACTGGAGATTCCCGCCCCCACGTGCCTTCTTATGATGCTGGCCACCTGTCCATCGACGCCCTCGCTTTCGACGATGCCTGCCCCAACGTATCCGTGGTGGACGGTCTGCGTCTTCGTTCTCCCTATATCATGAAGCAGAGCACCCGCGAGCACAGTCTTCCCATTTATTGGGACGCCCTTCTCCTCTAGCCTTCCGACGAGAATCTTTGCGACCTTCGCTACAGTCTCGCAGTGTCTGACGATGTGTTCATTGCTTCTGTGCTTCTTGTGGAGTTGTAGTGCTGCTCTTTCGTCTGGGATCACTTATTGATGTCCTCTTCCAGCTGCTTGATCTTCCACTTCAGGGCGTTCTTGAGCTCCGAATTGTCAACCCTGTTGAGGGGCTTGGCGCACGTCGGACACTTGAAGAAGGACTCCATCGCACTCTCGAAGGTCTTCGTCGCGCAGGTCGCGGTACCGCAGTGATAGAATTCGTGCGCATCCTCATACTCCAACCTCTGCATCAGCCTCGTGAGGACCTTCTTCTTCTGGGTCTGTATGAAGCCGTCAGTCTGGTCCCTCTGCGCCTTCCACCGATAGACGAACCAACCCCTCTTCGGGTCCCTCACCCTCACTCCCGTGATCAGACTCCGGCCGAAGAGCTCGTAGAGTGCCTTCCTCACGGTCTTGATCTTCAAACCTGTCGCCGACGCTATCTCCTCGTCGGTCGCGTTTTCGTTGTTCAGGAGAGCCCTTGCTACCCTCACGTAGTCCGGGCCTCCTATTAGCCCTGCCACTTTTACGAAAGTGTCCTCGTACTCTATCTTCACGACTTTAGCTCGACCTGTTTGCCTTTCTCTTTCGGAATTATTCTGAGCCTACTTTTCCCGAACTCCCTCTTAAGCTCTTCCCCCTCCTGAAGTTCGTGCATCAGTATCGCAAGGGCCGCGATCTCTGAGTGAGGTTGGTTGGTGACCGAAATATTGTAGTCCGCTAGCCTGTAGACAGCGCCAGGTACCTTTGGCCCTCCCACGACTATCAGATACTTGGAGTGACTTTTCATTTCCTCGACTTTGTGATGGAGCGGAAGTCCATACATGGTCAGGTGGACTACTGCCCTCTCCTCATCTTTCGCTCTTCGTATGACTTTCTCCCATGACCCCTCCTCAATGACCGCGAACTCTCCGCCCCAGCTCCTGTTCACCTCCTCAATCTTCTCCATCAGCTCTCGGTCGGCCTCCTCAAGGTAGATCGTCTCCGCTCCAAGCGCCCTGGAGACAAGGCAGAGGTGCGTCAATGTCCTGTCGTCCCTGACGAACCTGTGTCCAAGCCTGAGGACTTGGATGCTCTTCTCAACGCGCAAGTACTTGCTTCATCTCGGCGTCTCTGCCTTGGAGCTTGGCGTCTATCGCATCATGAAGTTGATTGATTCCATACCCAGTCTTGGAGGATACCGGAATGGCGTCGGGCCCGACCATCATCTTCCGCTGCTCGATTGTCTCCTTGTCCGTGAGGTCGCACTTGTTGAGGAGGACCAGCGTCTTGGAGGGGGCGACCTGCAGGTCCCCGAGTGTCTGAACTGAACTATCGTAGCTCCTGAGAAACTTCTTCTCCGGCTGGCTGGCATCGATGAGGAGGAGCACGGCTGTCGCGAGCGAAACCTCCTCGAGGGTCGACTTGAAGGCTTCAATCATGTAAGCCGGCAGGTTGCTTATGAAACCGACAGTATCTGTGATCAGCACCTTCCTCCCGTTAATCATGATGGCCCGAGTGGTTGGAGCGAGAGTCGTGAAGACGCCGGCGTCGACCTCCTTCGTCTCTCCTGTCAGGCGGTTGAAGAGCGTGGTCTTTCCAGCGGCGGTGTATCCAGCGAGTGCCAGCGTGGGGAACTTCTGGCTATCCCTTCTTCTCCTGAAGAGCTCCCTTCTATTTTCGACCTCTCTTACCTTCTCCTTGAGGACTACGACCCTCTTCTTCATCATTCTGACGTAGATATCTACCTCGTACTTCCCCAGGCCGAAGAATCCAGGCTGCTCGCCCCTCTTCGCCATCCTCACCCTGTTCTTCGCCTTTGGAAGCTCGTATTCAAGTTCCGCGAGCTGGACCTGAAGTTTTGCCTCCGAGGTGGTGGCCCTCTTCGCGAAGATCTCAAGAATTATCTTCTCTCTGTCCTTGACCTCTACGTGACATAGCTCCGCAAGATTGTAGGCCTGAGTCGTCTTGAGTTTCGAATCGAATATGACGACGTCAGCGGAAGTCTCTTTGACTAGCTTGGCCACCTCCTCGGCCTTCCCCGCGCCCACCCCGAACCTGGCCCTTGAGAGATAGTCTTGGGTTAATACCTTGGAGGGTTCATAACCGGCAGCCTTGGCCAGTTCGTCGGCCTCCTCGATTACGTATTTGTCAGGATATGTTATGAGTATGGCACGGTTCAAGAGCTCACTTTTCCAGCTCCGTGACTGAGACGAGCAAGTCGACCTTCAGGTGGTGCATGAGCTTCCTGGTGAGGATGGCGTCAGGCCTTAGCTTCCTCGTCTCAAG
>JACPTA010000042.1 GCA_016193005.1 Nitrososphaerota archaeon
CGAATCTTGGATGAGATAGACAAGTTCGGACAAAGAAACGACGTCCCAATCATAGGCCCTCTGGTAGGACGCTTTCTGCATCTCCTTGTAAGAGCCTGCAAGCCGCGTTCCATCCTTGAGATAGGTACCGCTATAGGGTATTCCACAATCTGGCTGGCTTCGGCTCTTTCTGGCTCGTCAAGACTAACAACTATCGAGATAGACGAGAAGATTCTCAGAACTGCGAAGGAGAACATCGAGAAAGCAAAACTCGCTACGAAGGTCAGACTCCTTCTGGGTGATGCCGCAAAGCTAGTGCCGCTGATGAACGAGAGAAATGATTTGACCTTCCTCGATACGGAGAAAAATCTCTATCCAAAGCTTCTGCCCGACTTGATCAGGCTCCTGAACGTCGGTGGATTTTTGGTGGCTGATAACACGCTTTGGGGAGGAAGGGTTGCGACCAACGACAGGAGTAAGGCGACCCTCGCGATCAAAGATTTCGACAACAAAATTATCAATGACAGGAGACTCTTTACCGTGATAATCCCCATCAGGGATGGAGTGTCTCTCAGCTACAAGCTCCGAGATTAACGGGAGGTTCCGAGATACAACTATAAAGCCGAAATTGACGCGGCCGCAAACGTGGGGTCGTCTGCTAGGCCATCGGGTTAGGAACTCCATGGAGCTAGTCTGGTCTAGGCTTCAATCAGCTAAGACAGCTGGAAGTTGGCCTCGGGTAGCGATCAGCGTGCAACTACTGCTCGGGATCGCTTGAGATCGCTGGTTCAAATCCGGCCGACCCCACCAATTCTGGTGAGTTAAAGCAGGGCACCGACTGCCTCGCGTTCGCGGGTTTTGACGTGGCCATATTGAACATACCAGTATAGGATGGGTAGGGCATAAATGCGCCACTCAGGTTTTTGCATCGGCGAGACGGAGCTTAAATCTGATCCGCAAGGCACCACGACTTTAGGCCAGCGGTTCGAGCCGGAAGGAATTCGTCAACTGTTCATGACTAAATTTCAGGCCCAAACCCTTGGCCTACTGTGGTTTCGGGCTGGCCTAGATTCGAACGCTTGGCCTGTGTTCTGTTGGCCGATCGGCGGTGTAGGGCGCTTCGTGTATCCCAGCCCTGCTGGGTTCTTGGGGAGGAAATATCGAAGAGACCAAGTCTGTGACAATGGTTTAAGTGCGGAGGCACCCGACTTACCTTCATGTCGTCGGTGGGCCTCAACCTTGTGGGGTTTTACATTCCTCTCTATCTCTCCCTGCTCATCATTGTTGTCCTTGCAGGCTACAGGAGGTTCAGGGTATCCCGCGGGGGCTTTGCCCGTTATTTGATAGCGTTCGTCACGATTACAATCGTCAGCGTCGTCCTGTTCTTGGTGGCGCCGGACCCCAAGAGGCTCAGCATCCCTCAGGAATGGAGCCTGTCCCTGATGGTCGGCTCGGGAGTGCTCTACAGCATCTTCTTCGTCAAGAGAAGGCTGATCTCGATTGGGCTGCTCGAAGCATATGCGATGGGGACCTTTGCCATGATAGCGAACGACGCCATCAGGACCTTTCTCATTCCTCTTCCGGTCGGCCTGCCGATTGTGTACTGGGGCGGAAGCGGCGCCATAGACCTAATCGTACAGTTCGGGCTCTTCATGTTTGCCACTTTCACAACCCTCTCTGGGGGGATGGCTATCTGGAGGAGGAACCTCGTGGAGAAACTGGTTGGAGCCAAGTGGGCAGGGCTCTTCTGGAGCGAACTGCGAAGGTGGGGCTTGCAGAAGCCAGTCGTCTAGTCTGGCATAGTTCCTGTCTGACAGGTCGCCTAACATGTTCTTCACAACGTCTCCGGTCAAAAGCGTGAACGAGCCAATCCCTCCGCCGAGGGTGGCACCCATCGCCTGACTGAAGTATGCCCTCCCCCCGGTGATGACCTTACCTGCGAAGTAAACGGGTACGGAGATAATTATCCAGAGAATCACAAGCCCGACGATGAAGGTGAGAGTCCCAACGAGCGTGGTGGGAATTGTGGGAAGCGAGAGCTGGATCGTCCAGCCTCACCAGTCGCAGCCACTGTTGGGGAGCAAGCGGAAAGGACTAATTGCCATCACTCGTTATTATAGCGAGTGACCATTTAAAGTCAATCTATCCTTTGGCGGCAATCTTGAGGTGAGTTCAAACTCAGCTGGAAATCTTGAATTTCGGGGCTTCAGATGCGTTGCGGTCGCTAGGACTTCCTACCTACGTCTAGTGCGGTTCTGTCTCCTTTTCCGCCCGGGCGATTCTTGCTTGCCTTAGGAAAGTCCGCCTCAGGTCGAACATTGCGATCAGAAGAATGAATGATATCACGGCAGGGAAGATACCGTCGTCAATGATGTCTCCGAGAAGGATCTCAGGGTGAACTACCAGATCCTGATACAAGAACACCAATCTCCGCAAAGAGAGTAAGGCCAGCGCGACCAAGAAGATGTACCACCCTCTTGGAGCTCTCCCACCGGCACGAATGATACCATAGCCGAAGTAGAAAGCCAGGATGTAAAGTATGACCGCGAGAATCGAAAGACCGTCATGAAGCCCGAATGGCATATCACAACTTGGGAGAATTTCCTTCTTAAAGCTACTTACGATTCTCACATGCCGAAAGTCAGAGGCAGTAACAGTCATTTCATGTGAGTCGGACGCTAGTCGACCGCATTAACTGCCGCCAGTCGAAATGCGAACGGGAAAGATGCGCCAGAACATGAACCTCTTTTCTCCTCTCGTCCAATGATTCATATCTGGAAATGTGTGCACTTGATAGCTGATGGTACGCCGGAAGAGTCGTTTTACCATAAGGATTGGGTCTGTGCGTGTATTCCCATCTTGATTAAGGAAGAGCAGGCACAGGAATAAGCAGATTAATCAACCAAGAGCTAGATAGTTACCGTTATGGCAACACTGAGAGCGATTTTGTCTGGACTGAACGAGCCGGGGGGGAAGAAAAAAGGACACTTCAAGCCATAAACCGATATCTGTCCTCTAGCATGATGCTTGAAGGTGCCTCGTCTTAGCCTACAGGATAAAAGACCAGGAGAGAATAACGAGTGTCTTGGAGGCTCTCGGCGATTCAGAAATCCAAAAAATTATCTCTTTGACTCATAAGCATGGCAAAACATCATCAGAGATCAGTCACGAGGCCGGCATTCCGCTCAGTTCAGTCTATAGGAAGATCAGCCAGTTGAGACAGGCCAATTTGCTCACCATTGAAACGTTCCGAATGACGCCGGAGGGGAAGAAGGAGGAGGTGCTGAGGAGTACCTACGACAAGCTTGAGGTAGCAGTTACTGAGACGGGCCTTGAAATTACGGTTGTTCCAAACCGCGATTTGGACGTCAGTAAGTGGATACGACTGTTCACGGAGAGCACCCAGTAGAGTGTTCAATCACGGGGCCGCGTCCTTCCGCAACTGTCGGTCGAACGTCCTATTCAAGTCATACAGAGCTATTGAGAGGGTTACGACTACAATCAATGGAATGATGTGTGATTGAAGAAAGGCAATGGGATTAGGTACGTCTGAGAAGTTGGCTACGATTCTCAGCACGCGTCCCACAAGGAAGAGGAGAAATGCGCCGATGACTCCCCACCAGGATCGGGGTGCCCTTCCACCACGATGTCCCAATGTATACGCATAGTATACGACCAAGCCTGCAAATGCGGCGGCAGCTATGTCTAATGAGACGGCAGTGACATCCATAGCAGACGTTTTCGGAAGGAGGTATTAAGTGAACTGCCCTATTCTCAGAAATTGATTATCATATTTTGAT
>JACPTA010000163.1 GCA_016193005.1 Nitrososphaerota archaeon
ACCGTTTCCCATCGCCTGAAAGAAGAGGGTGCCCGGATCGTCGGGGCTGAAGCTTTTGGGCACTCAGAGGGCATCCTCCAGCGCGCTCACCACATCGTACCCCATTCCGGAGGCGAGGATAGGCCAGCTCGAGATTCCCCAGCTGTTGCTTATCAGCTCCGCCCTGTGGTTCCCGCTGTAGACCCACTGCCTGAGGTTGGGGTCGTAGTCGAAGCCGCTGGTCCACATCCAACCGTAGAAAATGTCCCCGATGTAGATTCCCTTTACCGCGATCACCTGCGACCCCGGTGCAACGCCCTCGAGCCTGTACTTCGTCCCGTTGGCATATACGTCGTAGGAGTTCGTCCCCCTGCTTGCGATGTTCGCCGCGGTCTGGGTACCGTGCCCCTGGAAGTCGTACATGACGCCGACGTAGTTTCCGTTCGGGTCCATCGGAGCAAGGAGAGTACCGTTCAGCGCGCCGATATCGAAATCAAAATTGCTCTTTCCCGAGGTTATCGCCCCGAAGACGTCGAGAGTCCTCGCCCCTATCATCCCCGCGCTAATGTCGGGCATACCGTCCCCGTTGAAATCGGACGCAATCGCCTCACTGCCATCGCCGATGCGGTGAGCGGGCTTCCCCCAGAAACTCTGGTCCGACTCAACGTTGTAGGGAAGGAACGAGCCGAGGAGAAACGTGCTGATTCGAGGCGCGGTCTCCAGGTCGACGTAGACCGTGTCGTACGCCCCCGCTATCTTGGAATCGACCACCAGCGTGGGAAAGAGCAGTCCCCCACCAGGTGTGCCCTCATAGCCTATCCCGAAGTGATAGATGCCGCTCTTCGAGACGATGTAGTGTTCAGGGTCGGTCCCGATCTTGAAGTTGAAGAAGTTCCATCTGACCGACTGTACCACCCAGGGGTAGCCGGCGGCTCCGAGGTAGACGTGGACCTTCGTTCCGGCGCCGTCCTTGACCAGGTCGAGGTAGACGCCGCTTGAGTTGACGAGTTTCGTCGCCGTGTTGTTGGTGAGTATTATGCCTGACCCGTCAGGGTCAAGCTGAAGAGGTATGCCTTTCTTGTCCCTCGCAATCGCCCCCGTCAGCTCGGGGTTGCCGAAGTCCGTGCCTGTGTCCACGACGGCTACTTTCACCCCTGCACCGGTCACATTCAGGACCGAGTTGACCTTGTCCGCGCCTAGCAGGGACCTCACCCTGTACATGTCGGTCTGGATCAGGCCTCCTTGAGTGTCGAGTCGGGAGTCGTTGTAGTCCAGTTTGACGTCGGGGAAGACCTTGATGACCTCCGGAAGAGAGGCGAGGTTGGCTAGTGAAGACCTGTCGAGGTTCCCGAACGCAAAGAAATTGTCCCGCCCCCCGAGGGTGTAAGTAACTCGCATGTCACTCGAAAGTGCTTCAATCTCGCCGCTGCCGTAGACTATCACCCTCTGGAGGTTTGAACCAGAACTGAGGAGCGATTCCGAGATTTTCGAAGACGAGAAGGAATTCGACACGGGCGCAATCGCGGCGAATGTGGACGATACGAAGAGGAAGAGCAAGAGAATTGCCGCGATGCCCGTCGCCGTCCGGGACAACAATTCTCGCCGCCCCCTCCAGACTATTAAAAGACTTGTCCCGCGCGATGGCCTTCTTTTCGAAACAAGATGATTGAATGAAGAGTTAAAGCAGAACAGTCGAGGAGCGGCCACGATGTCAGCTGTTCAGAGGTCGAGTCTCGAGAAGGCTATCGACATCCTCGTATACCTATCGGTCGCACTCGGAGTTGGTCTGCTCGTCCAAGTGTACGGAGTGCTGCCCGCGGGTGTTTACTTCTCCATCCTCGCAGGCTGGTTCGCATACCTCATCGCAGCGATCCTTCTGTGGAGAGGGTACACGAAAGTGTACCCGGTCATTCTCGTGCTTGCCGTCCTGACGCTGTTGGTGTCGTTGCCGCAGCCGGCTCACTTCGCTCTCGTCAACAGTGCACAGATTCTTGCCGCGTCCACCTTCATAGTAGGCTCTGCTTTCCAGATCTGCCTCATCGTCCTTATTCTCCTCTTACTGATTCTGAGGAGAAAGCGCTAGACGACCACGACCTCTACCGCCAGTAGGTAAGCGAGTGTCTTGGAGCCCGTGTCGAACCTGAAGTGCATCATCTGCCCGGGAGTGCTGCTCACAGGAACCGTGAAAAGGTTTTTGCCCGATTAAGGTTCATGGTCTAAGTGGAAAGAGGGGAAGCTTGGTACAGTGCGTCTGGTCTATCCACTGCGATTTCTCCATTACTTTCGTTAGGTTACCCTGCAACTCATCGCGTGCTCAATCAATAAAAAGGATCCATTCTGATTGAAATATGGTGAATCGTTAGCAGAAGGAAGAATTATCGCATTAGAAACGAACCCGATTCGCCGCTAGGGCGAAACTCGGATGGTTTTTAGAAGGCTTGCGGAGTTTTGGGGTCGGCGATTGCAACTTCGGGAAGTCCTCACTTTTGACATTGGAACGCGATAAATCGCTCGCCTGCATTGGATTTCAGACGCATCACCTGTTGCTGTTCTAATAACTGCTCGGCGAAACTCAAGCCTCGCCAGGCCAAACAGCCTTATTCTAGTCTCTTGAGCTCATTCCTGAGAGTCTCAAGCTCGCGTCTCAGCTGCTTTACTCGTGATTCCCGTTCGCGCAAATCCACATTTTCTTCTTCTAGCTCACGCGAGCGTTTCTCGTACTCCTCTTCGAGCCGTCGCTGTTCAGCTTCGCGCAGTGCCCGTTCCACCGCGGCTCCCAGACGCTCTGGCCTGTCCTTGAGAATGTAGTCGGTTACCCCCGCCTTGAGCGTCTCCGACGCAAAGTTGTCATTAATGAATCCTGACACCATGATAAATGGAATACCAGGGTTTCTTTCTTTGGCAAGGGCTAGCGCCGACAGCCCGTCAAACTCTGGCAGCTTGTAATCCGAAATAATGATGTCCGGACCGAATTTCTCCAAGTTGACCGCATACTCGTTTTTGGTGACGACATGCTTGATGCTCAGTTTGAGGCCGGTCTTACTCAGTCTTCGTTTAAGGAGCTCAAAATCCTCGGGGCTATCCTCGAGGACCAACACCTTATACTGCCTCGCGTCAGACATCTTCACTTCAACCTTCCGGCCGCGGAGGCTGATTGACCACGAGCCAGTACAAACCGGCCGTGGACACCGCCTTGACGAAATCTTCGAGACCAAACGGCTTTACAATGTAGCTGTTCACGCCCAACTCGTAGCACTGCTTGAGGTCGCTGCTCTCCTTCGATGATGTCAGCACAACGATTGGGATGCTCTTTGTCCTCTCGTCCGACTTCAGCTTCTTCAGCACTTCAAGACCGCTGACTTTTGGTAGCTTCAGGTCAAGCATTATCACCTTGAGGCGGTCCGCCTTCTCCGTATTGTCGGTGCCTTTGGTGTAGATGTAGTCTAGTGCCTCCTTTCCGTCTTTTACGGTATGTACCTTGTCAAGCAGATTGATGCTTTTGAGCGCCCTCAAAGTTAGTTCCATATCGTTGTCGCTGTCCTCTACGACGAGGAGCTCGCCGCTCGCCGCCTGGTTCAAGGTATTTCACTCGCCAACGGCAGCGCCACGTAAAAGGTCGCTCCCTCGCCGACCTTCGCGTCCGCCCACACTTTTCCACCGTGTCTGGAAACAATCCTGTGAACGATTGCAAGACCAACCCCGCTTCCTTCGTATTCTTCGTCAGTGTGCAGCCTCTCAAAGACTCGGAAGAGCTTCGACGCGTACTCCATGCTGAACCCAACCCCGTTGTCCTTGACGTAATAGACCACCTGTTTGTCGTCGGGGTTGCTGCCGACCTGGATATCCGTCCTTTCTCTTTTCTTTGTGAACTTAACGGCATTTGATAGGAGGTTCGCCCAGACCTGCCGGAACAGGGACGGGTCCACCCGCGCGTTGGGCAGATCGCGGACACTGAATTCTATTGCCCGCCCGGGGGAGTTTGTCTTGATTTCCTTGAACACCTCCTTCACCATGTCACTCATTTCAACGTCCTGCGTCTTGACCTCGGCCCTCCCCAGGCGGGAGAGCGTGAGCAGGTCGTCGATGAGCTTCCCCATCTGCTGCGCGTTCTTCCGGACGACCGAAATCAGACGCAAGCCCTCATCGTCAAGCTGCTTCGAGTGTTCATCGGAGAGGATCTTCGAGAAGCTGTCAATCGCCCGCAAAGGTGCGCGCAGGTCGTGGGATACGGAGTATGTGAAAGCCTCCAATTCCTTGTTGGATACCTCCAGCTGCTGGGAGGCCTGCCTCTGCACGCTGACGTCGCGTGCCGCGGCGAACACTCCCAACACGTTCCCTTTTTCGTCCCTGTACACCGAGGCGTTGTAGAACACATCGGTCAGTTTCCCGGTGGTCGACCTGATGGTGAGCGGGTAGTCCTTGACGAATCCTTCCTTGAATACTTGTTGATACCCCTCGCGAGCCTTTCCAGGCTCAGTGAAGTAGTTCGAAAAGTCCGTACCGATGAGTTGCCGCCGCGATACTCCTGTCACCCGTACCGTGGCCTCGTTCACGTCGGTAACCTTTCCATCTGGGCTGATGGTAACGAGTGGGTCAAGACTTGCCTCGATGAGGCTTCGAGCATACTGCGACGCCTGCTTCGTCTCGGTCACATCGCGCGCCGCGGCGAAGACTCCTCTCACCCTGCCGGCAGCGTCGCGGTACACAGACGCGTTGTACAGCACATCTGTGATACGGCCTGACGAATGTCGGATGGTAAGGGGATAGTCTTTGACGAATCCTTCCTTGAAGACCCTCCGATATCCTTCACGAGCCTTCCTTGGCTCCATGAAGTAATTCGAGAAATCAGCACCAATGAGTTGTCGGCGCGATACTCCTGTCACCCGTACTGTGGCCTCGTTCACATCAGTTATCTTCCCATCAGGACTGATGGTAACAAGAG
>JACPTA010000164.1 GCA_016193005.1 Nitrososphaerota archaeon
CACGGCCCTTACCTTCTCGACAGTCAATTCTCCGTCGGCCGAGGCTGCCTGTAACAGATTGATTGCCTGTCTCAGGTCGCCGCTCGTCGCCTCGTAGACAGCCTGGAGTATGCCCTCCGAACTCACTCGGATTCCCTCCTTCTTCGCTATCCTGCCCAGGCATTCGACCATGTTCCTCGCATCAATCCTCTGAAACCGGAATATGGCACACCTGCTCTGGATAGCTTCTATGATGTTGGACGAGTAGTTGCAGACCAGAACAAATCTAGTGAAGTGAGAAGACTCTTCCATTATCCTTCTCAGTGCGGTCTGCGCGTCGCGAGTGTTGTGAGTGAGGATTCCATTTGACAGGAAGAAATTCTTGTGTCTTGACATGGAGATGTTGAGCACGCGAGCGGGGCCCACGCGTTCGACTGACTTCACCCTCCCGTGCGCGACCTTCGGTAGTCCGTGGCCTGAGATTGCAACGGTCTCGAAAATCTTTGGCAACACAGTCTCCTGTATTGACGTTTCGTCTTCGAGTTCGTGCTCCCAAACAACCACAACTTTGTACCCCATCCTCTCAAGCTCAGCTAGGTGTCTGTGATCTTTCTCCATGTTCTTTCTTTGTTTCTCGTAGACCGGTTTCACCTTACAAGTAGGGCAAACGTGCCACCAACAGCCATTTACCAAAAGCGCGATCTTGCCATTTATGAGGAAGTCAACAACGAAGGGGTATGGATGACCAGCCTCGTTCCGAAAGATCATCCGTTCGCGCTCATAACGGACGTTCCATTTCTCAAGTAGCCGAGCCATCGTCTCCTCAATCTTGCTCCGGAAGTGGTTCTGCTTCCAGTACTCGACAGATTTGAGATAGGCTTTGCGGCTTGCTTCCTTGAAGAAACCGCTTCTGACCAGCTTCCTGTAAGCTCCGTCTTCTTTTGCAAGCGCCTGTCTGGTTTTCTCCACACGCAGTGTTCGCGCTTCAGGATGATCCCTGAAGAATCTGCGCGCACCTTCGCCTATTGCTCTTCTGTGAGCTTCAGTTAGACTCTTGCCTACCCACGCCCCGTCGCCCTTCCCGAACCGCTTGACGAACCTGAAGTCCGATATCTTGCCCTCCAGCGTCAGTCTCTTTGCGATCTCTGAGCGTTTCACCCTGTAGTCCTCTGATTGGTACGTTCCCTGCTCCTTGAGCGCTTGAGCGCCCTTCAAAGCGATTGCCCGTTTTTCTTCGGGGGAGCGTCTTGAAGAGAGCGAGCCGAAGAATAAATTCCTGCAATCCAGTGAGCAGAAGTAGTGCTCGTACAAGCTCGATGGATATTGCCTGTAGAAGAGAGAATTGCAGTTGTAGCAGCGCGGGAACCGATTCGAGAAATCAGCGAGTTCGGATCCTGGTTGAAGCTCCTTTGTTCTCACCGTACGCACCAAATTCCCTCTTATTTCGAAGAACGGGTGCTCGGCAGAGGCCAGAACGGTTCTCCCATCTTCGAAGGTTACTTTGTAGAGTTCTGCAGTTCCAGAGTCTATGATCTTCCCCGAGTCGTCTTCCACCCTCATCCGGGTGTTGTTGAAAGACGGAATATCGAAGGTGCGATCTCCATGCTCCTCCTGCAGCTCCTTCAGCGTCTTCACTCTCAGGTTGTCCAGTCTGCCTAGTATCACCTGGGTGTCTGGATCCAGGCACATCTCATCTGCTTCGTCGAGGATGACAATCCTGAATGGTACCCCTCTCGTCCTGTCCGCGTAGCTCGCGAAAGTCTTGACCCTATCTCTGACCATGTCGATTCCCCTCTCGTCACTCGCATTCAGCGAGAGTGTGTAGTCCCCGCTCAGGTCGTGAAGTATCTCCTTTGCCAGAAGAATGGCCACTGTTGTCTTGCCCGTCCCGGGGGGGCCAGCGAAGAGCAGGTGAGGTAGCTCGTTCTTTTTGACCAGGAGTCGCCTGAGCCTCTCCTTGACCTCCTCCTGGTCGATGACGTCCTCGATCTTTTGCGGCCTGTATTTTTCGACCCACATCAGGTCTTCAAAAGGTGTTGGCGAAGACATGCCTCCCTCGAGCCTGAACGAGCATGAATGACTCCGTCCCTCCCTATTTCCTATATATGTTGCGAGGATGGAGAGTAGTCTAGTTCTGAATCATGAGGCGCGAAGGCCGAAGTAGAGCCGGCTGAGCTCCTTCTGCTCGAGGAGATCCCTGCACGCTCCACTAAACACAGACTTCCCGCTCACCAATAGGTATGCCCTGTCTCCTATCTCGAGCGCCCTTCTGGCATTTTGCTCTACCAGCAATACGGTCAGACCAACAGACTTGGCAAGAGAGCTTATTGTGCCTAGAACCTGAGTTGCTGTCTTCGGCGCGAGGTTTGCTGTTGGCTCGTCGAACATGATAACGCTCGGCTTTCTTACCAGGGCCATCGTCATGGCAACCATCTGTCTCTCTCCCCCGCTCAGGCTTGAAACTTTGCTCTCGAGGTAGCTCCGCAACTGAGGAAAGAGCTTGAAGGCTTCGCTTAACCTTTCTTCGAAATCTCTTCGGCTTACAGAGTAGCCTGCCATTCGAAAGTTTTCCATGACTTTGAGCTCGGTAAAGGTGCTCTCAGTCTGGGGGAGGTAGGCGATGCCGAGTCGCGCTATCTCATGAGGTGGAAGGCCTGAGATCGACCTTCCATTGAGAGTGACCTTACCTTGGTATATGTTGGTCAGGCCGGTTATGGTTTTCAGCAGAGTGCTCTTTCCCGAACCGTTTGGGCCGACTATTACGGTTATCTCTCCGGCCCTTGCCTCCATCGAAACTTCGTTCAGTATTTGCAGTTTGCCAAAGCCAGCTGATATGTGCTCGACCTGCAGCGTTCTATCCGCCAAGGTATGCCTCTATCACCTTAGGGTCGTTTATCACCTGTTCGGGCTGACCCGACGCGATGACATTACCAAGAGCCATCGCGATTATGTGGTCTACGTAGCTCAGTGCAATATCCAATCTGTGCTCAACAACGAAGAAGGTTATTCCCAATTCGTCTCTAAGCTTGATCAGTCTTGAGAATATCTCATGGGCAAGGGTTGGGTTAACTCCGGAGATTGGCTCATCCAGCAGAAGCAGTTTCGCATCAGTCATGAGACACCTAGCTATCTCAAGGAGTTTCATCTGTCCACCACTCAGATTGTAGGCCGGTTTGTCCCATACGGCTGAAAGACCGACGAGCTCGAGAATCTTGAAGGCCTTTCCAGCCGCGCTTCCTTCACTGTTCTCCCAGGATCTCTTGAGGAGTGACCTGAGAAAGCTTTCCCCCGGATTGTTCTTTTCGGCCACGAGCAGATTTTCGAGTACAGTAAGCTTCCAGAATAGGGTTGGTATCTGAAAAGTTCTCGCTATGCCGAGTTTGTATATCTTGTGAGGTGGAAGGCCGGTTATCTGGCGACCCTGAAACATCACATTACCTTCGTCAGGTCTGTAGAAGCCACTTATGACGTTGATCAGCGTAGTCTTGCCAGACCCATTAGGACCGATCAAGATTGTGAGAGTTTTGCTCTCGACATCCAGTGTCACACCATCAAGTGCATGCAGATTTCCGAAAGACTTGCTAACGTTCCCTACTTCCAATAACCTCATTCGAGGTCAAAAAAGGGAAGTGGGGGACTCCCTTATTACGGTTCTTGTACCCAGGTAATCGTGTCTGTGTTGAAGTCCCACGTCCCTGCGAGAATCCACGTGTATTGACCGCCGGACGGTGCGACCATCCATATCTGATAGGAGCCTGGGATCCTGTCGCCTGAGGGCTCGAGACCCTCCCAGCCAGTCGTACCGTAGTACGTAGCTGCGACAAGCGGCAGTATCTTCTGCACAGCCGCTCCATCGGTCGAGCCTGCTGAAAGAATCGATAGCGCTGCTAACCAGACGTCGTTGTAGGACTCATGGCAGTAGAATTCGCACGCCTGCCCAGGTAGTTCTGCTGTGTACCTTCCATAGAAATCGAGTGTCTTGCTGTTGTTGGCTACTACGAATAGTGTCGAAGGCAGTTGCACCTGTGCAACGTAAGGTCCTGAAGTCGAAGCATCAACGATGACGCCGTTCAGGGATGTCCCGTCGGAGCCGAACCACGGCTGTGGCGTGTTGAGCAGGTCTGGAAAGCTTGTGGCTGCCTGAGTTATCATCGTCCCAAATTCCTGGAAGGCGATTACCTCGAACGCGACCTTGTCTGCACCATACTGAGCGGATGCGGTCTGCCAGTCCCTGTCCATCTGTGTAAGGATTGAAGTGAAGTCCGTGGTTGCAGTATCATAACGAATCCTGCTGACGACCTTACCTCCGAGTTCCTCGAACCTCGCTGTAGTGGCATCCGCAAGACCGTCACCATACGTGTCCTGTCTGTTGACTAGGATCACACCCTCGACCCCCCTGTCTGCCAGCATTCTCGCTACCCCAAGACCCTGGGCGGCATCGTTGGGTACTGTTCTGAACAGGTAGTCATCCTCGATGGCCAAAGCCGGTGAAGTAGAAGATGGACTAAGCAAGACGATGTGGTTTTCATTTGCATATGACAAGATGAACTGGGCACTTCCACTGTTGAAGGGTCCAAGGACGACATCGATCCCCTGAGCGGCAAACGCCTGAAGCTCCGAGAGCGCCCTGTCGTTGTTTAGTGCATAGTCGCTTATCACAAGCTGGAAGGTCAGATCGCATCCCGCAGTCTGTAGGTAATCGTTGACATCTTCGATTGCGATCTGTCCGGCAACGCTGGACCTCGAACCTAGGTTGGACAACTCACCCGAAAGGTCAAAGAGAGCGCCGACCTTGACGGTTTGCCCGTTGCAAAGTCCCGCTGCTGCGGCTGTGGCAGTCCTTGTCACAGTGGCAGTTGTTGTCACGGTGGCGGTTGCTCCGGCTCCGACAGTTGTTGTCACGCGCCGACAGTTGTTGTCACGGTGGCTGTTGCTCCGGTCACCGTCGTTGTTCCGCCTAGGCCAATTGAAGGAGCTGCTCCGTAAATGATTCCTGCACCAATCAAGAGCCCCACGATAAGTACGCCGATTGCTGTCCGCATAGGTACCCCTCTTTTCTCCAATTTTTCCAGCAACGCCATCGATTCACTGGAAAGTATTTAAGCCTTCATCGGAGTCAAAAACCAAGTTTCTACAAACTTGGTCGAGGCCTATGTCATATCCGCCGTCATATTTGGTTCACTGTTCGCGTTGATGGCCATCGGCCTGACTCTGACCTACCTCACTACGAAGGTTCCGAACTTCGCATACGGCTCGTTTGTCGCTATTGGAATTTATACTGCATATACCCTCTTCAAGCTCAACGCTATCAGCCCTTACTATACGGCGGTGGTCTCTTTTGTTATTGCTGGGTTAGCCTCCGCGGTAATGTACCTGCTCGTGTTGAAACCCTTGTAGGCAGTTCTTTCCAATACGCGCCGATTTTTCAGTATTCGGAATCCCAGGCATGTTCTTTGTCGCTCCTCTGACCCTCGCCATCCTCACGGTCGCTCTGTACCTGCTCCTCACGAGAACCAAGTTCGGAGTGGCTATGAGGGCTTCGATTGAGAATCCGCCCCTTGCAAGAGTTCTGGGGATAAATGTCGAAAGGGTCTACATGATTTCGTGGCTGTTCGCAGGCGGGCTCGCAGGACTAGCAGGGTCCTACCACACGATCTGGTTGGGGGGAAGGACAAGCACCGGGTCCGAACTTATCGTAGAGATCTTTGCTTCAAGCATACTAGGGGGCCTAGGCAGCATATACGGGGCGGTTCTTGGAGGGCTAATGATCGGTGTAAGCGAGGCGTCGCTGACTGTCTACATCTCGCAGGGATTTGGACTCATAGGAACAGGAATCATTGTCGCGCTCCTGCTACTAAGTGGGGTGTTCCTCTTCTTGCGGAAGAAGAAGCGTGCGAGGTTGCTGGGGGCTCTCCTCGCTGGGCTAGGTGCTTACGTCGCCGCCGACGTCGCGTTGGGCTTCCCCACCGGGTTCTTCTCAAGAGACCTGGTGAGCGGATTCGGTCCCGGCGCCTTCGTCTATCAGAAGGGTGTACCGCTGATCATCATGGTGATTGCCCTCCTCCTTCTCCCCAAAGGACTAATCTCGGTAGAGTGGAAACGCCTGTTAAGACTTCGCAGAGTGAGGTCGGATGGCCCTACCTGAACTAGTTTTCTTCGGAATAGACATCGTGAAGTTTCTCATTGACTTCGCTAACCTCTTCGGTCTCTTCCTGGCCATAAGCTTGACGCTCAACCTCGAGTACGGGTATACGGGAATCCCCAACTTCGGGAAGGTACTCTACGTCGCTGCCGGAGCGGTTGTTGCTGGTTCAATATCACTCAGAATCGCGGCCTGGGTCTACAGCATCGACACCCGCGGGGATCTCATTGCCAACAGCGCTAGAGTAGTGAATCAGGCAAACGCCCTCATAAAGAACGACTCGTTCTTTGCAGTCGGGATAGTTCTCCTAACTCTGGTCATTGCTGCGCTGATAGGGGCGGTCTTTGGTTACCTCTCCTCCTACCCTGCGATCAAGTTGAGGGAAGACTACTTGGGGATGCTCCTACTCGCGGTTGCGCAGTTCTTTCAGATTTTCCTCAGAGGATACGAACCACTTATCGGGGGGACGCAAGGGATTTCGGGGGTTCCAAACCCCTATGCCTACTGGAGCGACCTTGGCACGGGCGTCAAGGACCTTGTTTCGACTCTTGTAATCGCTGCTTTTGCGATTCTCGTCTACTTGTACGTTGAGAGGATTGCTAGGTCACCTCTCGGAAGGACCCTCAGGGCCATTCGGGACAATGAAAACGCGTCAAGGGCACTAGGTAAGGATGACGTAGCCGTCAGAAAACGGGTCCTTGTTGTAGCATCTGCGATCAGCGGTATGGCAGGCGCCCTTCTAACATTCAATGTTCTCTCTGTGGGTGCTGACACTTGGACACGAATTACGTACACCTTCTGGCCCTGGATGATCGTCATAATCGGCGGAGCCGGAAACAACGTTGGAGTCGCCTTGGGAGCCTTCATCTTCACCGCGCTGTTGAAGGGGCTTGCTCAGGTGAAGTTCTTCTTTCAGCCCTACATTCCAGTGGATGTGAACTGGTTCCAGTACATAGTATTCGCTTCTCTGCTGATTACCATACTGATGGTCAGGCCAGAGGGCATTCTCAGGGAGAAGCCTTCAGCGACACTGCCGAGATCGAAGCTCCAGACCATCTTCGGGTCTTCCGAGCTGAGAGATACACAAATTGCTCCGAAGAAAGAGGTGGACAAGGCTTGAGGGTTCTTGCGCTGACGGGGCAGGAGATTCTCTCTCTGTGCGACATGGGTGAATGCGTTGACTGCGTAAAGGAGGGCCCGTACCTTCAAGAGAAGAGAGAAGTAGATAGCTCGCATTGAGGATACTACTACTCACAAACGATCAGGTTCTTTCACTGGCCGAGATGGCGGAGTGCGTGGAAGAGATGAGGAAGGCCTTCGTCATGTCCGGAGAAGGGAAGGTGGAATCTCCTCTGCGAACTAGGTTTGCGATGACCGATGTGAGGAACGTTTTGATGATGCCCTCCCTGATCAGGGGAGAGCTCGACACACTGAGTTTGAAAATTGTGAGCGTCTATCCCGATGTGGGACAAGGAAAACCCTCCCTAAGTGCCACGGTTATTCTACTCGACGGATCTGACGGCAGCATAAAGGCGTTGATGGGGGGGACTGCGCTGACAGCAATCAGGACCGGCGCTGTGACTGGCCTTTCTTGCAGATACTTGGCAAGAGCCGACGCAAAGGTGCTGGCGATGATCGGTGCGGGCGGACAGGGGTTCCATCAGATAAGCGGCGTTGTCTCTCAAGTCAGGGTGGGGAAAATCAACATCTTCGACTTAGACCTGGAACGAAGCAGAAGCCTTGCAGATAGATGCAAGAGAGAACTTGGGATTGCAGCTGATCTCTCAGGTACGGTCAAGGAAGCGGTTACTGGAGCTGACGTTGTCGTGACTGCAACGACGTCAAGGACACCTGTGCTCAGAGGAGGTGAGGTGGATCAAGGAACTCACGTCGCCGCAATAGGAGCCTACACGCCGGACAGTCGCGAACTCGACTCACACCTTGTCTCCAAGGCTTCAATCTACGTCGATTCGATGGAGGCTGCAATGGCGGAAGCGGGAGATATTCTGATACCGATGAAGGAGGGGGTGATAACCAAGGAGAACATCAGGGGAGACTTGGCTGGACTAGTCACGGGAACCGTAAGGGGGAGGACCGACCAAAGAGAGATAACGTTGTTCAAGGCGGTTGGTCTAGCGTTCGAGGATAATGCTGTCGGATGGCTGCTCTACAGGAAGGCCCTCTCGGCGGGCATCGGACAATGGGTTAATCTTTAGACCAAAAATTCTTTCAGCCATCCACCGTTGACGCGTCAATCTAGACTCGGCGCGGTGGCGGCATAGAAGCAAATTCTTTATACGCCGGTTAGGAGTCAAGCTCCGATTTAGTGGAGAACCCTGATTCCGTTATCAAGGAGCTGTTCGAGCGAAGGGAGAGAGATTTCCTGCTCTCTACCGTTCGTGTCACCATGCGTACATCGTTAGAGAATATTGATGTGGGGGATTTTACTATCGGGAGCGTGAAGGAGTCGGAGGCGGTCGAATTTCCGAGGTGGGTGGCAGAAGAACTGGCAGAGCTTAACTTGGCCGAGATGCAGGAGGAACCCTTTGAGAGCGAGGTCTCCAAGGCCCTTACGAGAGAGAAGATGCTCGGCTCTCCTCAGTTGTCAAGCCTCAACCCCGACTTTTACCTCAAGCTGAGGAGGAGGCTCGAGTTGATCAAAGAGGCGGTGGGGGCGGGGAAGTTCAGGAGGGAAGACTACGAGAGGTTGAGGGCCAACTGCTACGACCTGATTGGGAGGAGACTGAGCAAGCTGCTCGCTCTCTCGAGCTCTTTGAGCGGACTAGAGACAATAGGTGACAAGCTGACCCCTGAGGAGAAAATCTTTTTTTCGTCGTCGCAGACACTCTCGAAGGAATGGAAGAGGGCGCTGCTCGGGGAGGCCGTATAGTTGGCCCAGCTTACGGCGCGAAGGATGTCGGAGCTGTTCGAGAGCTTCCTCAAGACATTCCAAGACAAGAACGGTAACTACAGGTATCGGGCAAGAATTTCGCAGCTGGTGGCTTCTGGAGGAAAGTCTGTTCTCGTTGACTATGATGACCTGATCCAGTTCAACGTTGATCTCGCCCACCAGCTCCTTCAAGAGCCGGACGGCTCGTTCGAAGAGTTCCGCAATGCGGCGTACGAAACGATGAGCTCTGAGAATGCTCCGTACGCAGACAGGGTGAAGAAGGTGCTGGCTGTGAGGGTAAGGGGAATTCAAGACAGGATTCTTCTACGAAAGGTAGACACATCTTACCTCGACAAGCTAATCGCGGTGTCGGGGATGGTCGTACGCACATCCGAGCTCAGACCCCTTCTCGTTGACGGGGCCTTCGTATGCCCGAATGGACACCTCACAATGCAGCTTCAAGACGGATTGGCTATCAAGAGACCAGTGAAGTGCGAGACCTGCGACGAAACGAGAAACCTCGAGCTTGATCAGAAGAAAAGTGCATTCATCGACTCTCAGATCTTGAGGATTCAGGAGTTGCCCGAAGAGCTTCCGCCTGGTCAGCTTCCACAGTTCTTCGACGTTGACCTTCAGAGCGAGACGGTCAACACGGCGAGACCGGGTGATAGGCTGGTGCTGACTGGGGTCGTAAGGGCTGAGCCGGATTTTGCCCCCGGCCAGGGAAAGATGAGGCTCTTCAGGTCGAAGATAGAATGCAACTACATCGAGGTGATAGGAAAGGAACCCGAGCAGGTGCAGATAAGCAAGGAAGACGAGCAGCTGATCAGGAGCGTTGCGACCTCCACGGATGCTTACCAGAAGCTGGTCAGTTCCATTGCGCCAGCAATAATCGGCCACGAAGCCGTGAAGGAGGCGATACTCCTCCTGCTGGCAGGGGGTCCTCAGACCACCCTTCCGGATGGTACGAAGCTCAGAGGCGACATCAACGTTCTCCTCGTTGGTGACCCGGGTGTTGCCAAGTCGGAGATGCTGAAGTTCGCAGCCCAGGTCGCTCCCAGGGGACTCTTCGCATCGGGGAGAGGCACGACGGCCGCAGGGCTATCTGCTGCCGTGCTGAGGGAGAAGAACGTGCTCATGCTGGAGGCTGGGGTGGTTGTCTTGGCGGACCAAGGGATTGCGGCCATCGATGAATTTGACAAGATGAGACCGGAGGACAGAAGCGCACTTCATGAGCAGATGGAGCAACAAACTGTAACGATAGCAAAGGGAGGAATCTACGCAACGCTCAATGCCAGGACGTCAATACTGGCCGCTCTCAATCCTATCCTTGGAAAGTACAACTCCTACCAGAACCTTACCGACAACATAAACCTCCCAATCCCCCTCCTAACAAGGTTCGACCTAATCTTTGTGATAAAAGACACCCCGACGGCCTCGCAGGACGAGAGGCTCGCCACTCACATCCTCGAAGTCCACAGGAAGAGAGGCTTCCCCTCTCCTCCGCCAATCCATTTTGACCTTCTC
>JACPTA010000160.1 GCA_016193005.1 Nitrososphaerota archaeon
AAGTAGAGCAAGCTATCCACCTCTCCTCGCAAAATAGATTGCGAAGGCGAAGAGGAGGATGTAGCCGAGTGGCTCCATAATCATCTCGCCCAAGAAGCCAAAAAGGCCGTTCCCTGAGAGAGCCTCCAGGAATGAAAAGAGGTGATAGAGGCCGTGGAGCAGCAAGAACGATGGGAGCAGGAAATACAAAATCTTGAGGGGGCGCAGCTTTATCTTTGCGCCCATGTACATCGTCGGCAGAGCTACACCGATAATCAAGATGGCGTTGAAAAGGTTGAGCTCGGAGACGACCGAAATCGCCATCTTGCACTCAAATTTTCATATTATCGTATATAAGGCTGTGGTTCATGAGCTCTGGTAACTTGACGGGTGTTAGTTCTCCCTGTTAACTATCGAGTGATTAGAGCAGAATCTTGAAGAATACCGACCGTTCCAATCGGCATAGTAAGACAGTTCGGCTTACATGAGGGAGACGCAATCAACTGGCAACTGAAGATCGAGGGAGGGGAAATGGTTATAGTAGCCAAACCGATTAAGAAAGATGAGAAGAGATGAGCAATGCAATAAAATCTGGTGCGGAAGCAATACTAATAGCTCGTCAGGCTGCACAGGCATCGGGACTTATCCTCTTTACCATTATTGAGGCAAAACAAGAAAACTATGGTACCTGGATAGTCAAAGTTGAATCTTTTGGCAATGAATATCAAGCAACCATAGACTCGACAGGTCAGAGCTACGGAACTTTTCAAGAACGGGGAAGAGTTGGCAATGAAAGGAGAATTAGAGAAAGCGGGTGAGTTCTTCTGGGGCGCGATATCATGCTATCTCAACGCCCTTGAATTTCTTGACAAAGGTAAAGCACATGGAGGACATGGTGAGATGGTCAGAATGGCAAAGAAAATTGCGGGCGGAATAGGAAACGCCCGACTTTTGGAAGCAATAAAGAGCGCAGAAAAGTTCCATTCCAACTATTATCATAGCAATATTCCAGAAGATGAGTTTCCCGAATACCACGAGAAAGCGCGATATGCCTTCCAAGAATTCGGCGAAATCTTAAAGGACGAATTGTTGAGACGTGGGATTGCATCATCACCCGACAGTTAACACCAAGATTGAGCACCCGTCAAGTTACCAGAACCGGTTCATGATAGTGACTACTGGCTCCCCTGCATTCGCAGGAATCCTACCTTTGTCTCAGTCTCTTGTATGCAATCACACACAAAATCATGACAGGCAGGTATACCACGACTGAGTAGGCGACACTCGCTGCCGTGGTCTGGAAAAACGCTATCGGATGACCTGTCGCCAGGACGACTAGGAAGACCAAGAGAACCAGCAAGTTCACGTAGATGCCGACCCTGACACCCTTCTTCTGCTCCTCGCTCAGGCTCTCTCTGGCCAAGATTAGCCGGTCACCAACGCCAGTGCAGCGGCCGCCAGGCCGCTCGAGATTATTGTGAGTATCACGGCGACGACGAAGTTCGTTACCACTATCCTGAAAGTGAACCGGGCAACCCTCTCCCACCTCGACCAGCGGTTCTTCAGCAATAAGTTCTCAATCTTTCCCAGGATGAATATCGATCTGTTGCTGAGGACCGTATAGTTGAAGGTCAGGTCGTAGAAGAAGACGAGAAGGAACCAGCCAACCCAGTTATAGATTGGCACCCCGATTATGTATATTGAAGGGTTCAACCATTGCCAGAGGTTGTTGGCCACGGCAACGGGGTCGATCAAAGCATCCATGTTGACGGCGAAGAGCCCGGCGCAGAAGGCCTGCAGGAACGCGTTTCTCCCGGGGAGAAGAACCTCGTGAAATATCATGAACAGCGAAAGAGCCACGACTATCCAACCCAGCTCGACCCAGAGGGGCACGTTACCAACCCAGAGGAAGTACCCACGGTACCAGCTGCCGAGAAGCCCCTCGTAGGCGTAGTAAGTGTACGAGCCCTGTTGCACGCCCAAGTTCTCTATGATCGAGGTCCAGAGGATTGACCCCGCAAGGAAGAAGACTATCTTCTCCCTCCCGTACACTCTCAGGCCAGCGTACGCGACCCCAATCGCAAGAAGGACTGTCCCAAACTCCGCGATCAGCGGCGTGTAGAAGTTCAATTCCGCCAGGCTAAATCAACCCCAATACGGCGCAGAATCTTCGCTCGAAAGAGGGAAGATAACCTTTGTGAATTTCACGCTCAACCGAGGCCGGGGGCTCAGCACGCATTTAGATGACCGCACGATTGACGCAAGGGGATGATAAGCGCCCCAAAGGGAATCCTAAAGCTGGCGATGCTGAAGCTGCTATCCGAATCGTCGCTCTCAGGCCTTGAGATACAGGGCCAGATTGAAAGGACCAGTCCAGGCAACTGGCGGCCCGGTCCCGGTTCGATCTACTTCGTACTCTCAGAACTTCGCAGGAAGGAGATGATCGTTGAGCTCCCCCACAAGGGAGGTACCACAAGAAGATACGTGATTTCAAGCAAGGGAAGATCTGAGCTGTCGAAGCTGTCCGGAGAGGCGCGGAGAGAGATCAGGAGACAGGTCGAGCTGCTCGCCTTCTACTCCTCTCTGGTGGGCGATACCCCGCTTGAGCAGAGTCTGAGGGCAACTTCGTCCCAGATCGGAGGTTAGTCCGCCCTCAGAGATCGAATGAGGTCTCCCTGGACGGCTCGGTCTGCTCGAGCAAGTAAGCGATTGGGATCCTGACCGCATTGAAGAGGGAAGCCAACACCATCAGACCGACGACCAGCTGGAAGTCCAGTTCAATGGCGAGTCCGCGTACTGCCATGTTCAGGACGCCTCCATTAGTGGCTACCAAGATGTAGTAGGCGGACGCGATGTAGGACCCCGAGTTGAAGGGGACTGAAAGACCCGTTCCTTCAGTCACGGCGCCAGCGGCCTGCAGTATTGTCACGATGAGGCCGTAAGTGATGACAAAGGTGCCCGTGAAAGCAGGCAGAGCCAGACTGCTCAGGCGGGACGAGAGCAAGTAAGGTATGAGGATCCAAACGACGATGTTCAGAATCACGGTCATCGCAGCCTTGGAGATCCTCCTTCCCCACGTTATCCCCCGCTGCGTCTCAAACACTAGCCTCTCACCTCGACCTTGACATGCACGGGGATCGTCGCTCCCGCGATGGTAACACGCAGTTCGAGTGGGTAGGTGCCGGAGAGGGTTCTCTCCCCGGGTATCGAAAAATTCAGCCTGAAGCTTGTCTCCTTTCCTGAAACTGCAAGGCCCGTGGAACTCGCACTGATTGTCGCCAGACCCCCTTGAGGGTCACTGAGGGTCGCGAATACGTTGAATGGGAATGAGAAATTCGCCATATCCACAAAGGAGATGGGAACCGCTAAGACTGTTCCGTTCGGGGTGTGGAGGACCTCGGCGGGGCCGACCCTAAGGTCTCCCATCAGAGGCGGAAGGGTGAGATTGCTCTCGCCAGTTACCTTTATGCTAGCAAAGGGTTCTATGCTCGCTCGAATACCGGTGGAAAGAACAATCTGACCTCCGTTGGTAAGTAAGGCGGATTGCTCCGTGCTATTGCTGATGCTGTAAGGGTTGATGTCGAGTGAAATGTTGAAATGTTTGATCTCGTTGGGAAGTATTCTAATTGGCTCGGAGGTTGATTCGGCGAGCGTGTTGCCCTGCGACTCTGCTGAGAGAATGATGTAGAAGTTGAGTGGGTAGAGCCCATTATTTGG
>JACPTA010000144.1 GCA_016193005.1 Nitrososphaerota archaeon
AGAAAGAAGATCCTGAAAGAGATCCTCAAGGGCACAGGCCTTGAGGTTCCGTACACACTCGCGAAGACGCCCGAGAAGATCATCTCCCTCAAGAACGAGACGGTACAGAAGGGTGGTGAAGGGATTATCGTCAAGAACCCTCACTCCAGCTACGGCCAAACCAACTCATGGCTCAAGCTGAAGAGGTTCGACACAATTGACTGCTTCATCACTGACTTTCAGGAGACCCAAGAGATGAAGAGGACGGGTGTTGCCAGGTCTTGGTCAGTTGGGGTCTACGATGACAAGAGCCAGCTTGTGAACCTAGGGAACGTCGGGTCAACGGTCGAGAGAGTCGATCCGCGACAAGTGAAGAGGGGTTCGGTCGTCGAAGTCAGGTTCCAGGAGGTCACAAGAGATAGGAAGTTGCGCGCACCCTTCATCCTGAGGGTCAGGCACGACAAGACGCCCGAGGACTGCCTCCTCTCCCAGCTCACATAGGGGGCCCTACGCTGTCCTTCAAGAAGGATCTCCCGCTAGAGGCGGCAGAGAAGATAGCATTGGGCTTCCTCGCGAAGACCAGAGACCTCTACAAGAGGCACCTCCTTGCAGGGAGTATTCGGAGGAGGGAGCCCACCGTCCACGACATCGACTTCGCGGTAGTCCCGAAGGGAGCGAACTTCGGCCTGTGGAAGGAGAAGGTGACCAAGAGGGTGATTGAAATCGGCGGGAAGGTGGCCTCCTTCGGGGAAGTAATCTCGAGCTTTACGTATCGGGGGGTCCAAGTTAACCTGTTCCTGTGCCTCAATGAGGAGGCTTGGGGCGTGACTCAGATGTGGGCGACGGGACCAAAGGGGCACACGATCGGGATGACCCTCAAGGCCAGAGACAGGGGACTCATCATAAACTCAAAAGGCCTGTGGAGTCGCGAAGAACCTCCTAGGCTAATCCGGACAAGGACCGAGAAGGACGTCGGAAGAATCCTCGGCTGGAAATTCAAGCCGCCCGAGGCGAGGGGTAAAGCTTCCAAGCTGGGCTCTGTCTTTGATTGAAGTGGCTCGGAACGTACATGTCGGAGTCTCTGGCTTCAGCTATCCCGGATGGAAGGGAAAATTCTATCCAAAAGGCATGAAGAGCGAGGAATTTCTCGCCCATTACTCTCAGCATCTAGACAGCGTAGAGATCAACAGCTCCTTCTATGCAACGCCCAATGCCGCCATGGTGAAGAATTGGGCTGCGAAGACCAATGAGAATTTCAGGTTCGCATTCAAAGCACCCAGGCAGATCACTCATGTTCTGAAGCTTGGAAAAGGTTCATCTGAAGCAGCTGACAGACTTTCGAAATCGCTGGACCTCTTGGGGCCGAGGCGTGGCCCAGTCTTGTTCCAGTTGCCTTCTTACTCGAAACAGGACCTTAAGCTACTAGACGAATTCCTATCCAAGACTTCCAGCATCAAGAATCGAGTCTTCGAGTTCAGGCACGAGTCGTGGTTGCAGGACCCCACATATCGACTGCTGGAAAGACATGGAGCAGGTTTCTGCATCGCAGAGACCGAAGACATGAGACCAGCATTCCAAGTTACGGGAGGGCTTGCCTACTTCAGACTGAGGAAGGAATCCTACGATGAGAAGACCATTGACAAGTGGGCAGAGAAGATAGGTGAAATGGTGAAGGGATTGCGAGAAAGCTATGCCTACCTTCGACATGATGAAACAGGGGAAAACGCTGTCCTAGCTCAGAGGCTTTCCGGAAAAATCGTAGAGGAGGAAGAATAGAATGCTGTGTAACTGGGGTCGTAGAGACTTCACGCCGATGCTCCTATTCACCTCTTCGGGCCTGATGCATGGGAGCAGGATATTTGAGCGCCCTCGCACCTTCAAGTGTTTAAGCGTCCGCACGCCTCCGTGCTATCATATAGATTTATATAACGACAGCTGAGGTCCCCGCCCATGGCTTCCCTGACAACCCGTTCCATGCGAGAAGGTCATTGGCCCAACCTTCAAACCCTTCTGATGATTGAGAAGACGATAAAGGAGGCGGACATTCCACCGAAGAGAACAGAGTTGTGGAAATCGTTGCCTAGAAGGCCGATGTATCAGACATTCAGGAAAGCTCTTGAATATTTGGATGCGTCAGGGAAAATCATGATTGACAGAAACGACAGAGTCGTGTGGGTTGCAGTTGATAGCCCCAAACTTCAAGCACTTTTCGACAGAGCAGTAGTTGTGAGGTGAGGTATTGTTCAATAATGGAATCTCCTCTCGTAGCTTTTGTGGTTCGGAAAAATTTCAATCACTCTGACCGTGAATTTGTCCCCTTCGCGCTTGATAGTATAACACGCCCTCATCACTCTATCAATTTCGTAACGGAAGAGGTTTCTGATGTCTTGATAGGCGGGATCTCTGGGCCACAACCTCCGAGGAATGTAGTCTCCCGCGTCGACTCGGTCCTTCAATGTGTCCAGCATTCCTTCAACCTTCTTTCTGGTCTCCCCAGGGGGAAGGCCATTCACCCAATCGAGACATTCCTGGTCTAGCTTGACCTCGATTTTCCTGCAGTTCGAAGGCAACCAGAATCGATATCTTTGGAGATTCGGTCACATACTTTTTCAGAAAGTTGGAAACGCTTTGAATAACTCAGTTCTGCACGAGGGGTCTCGGCAGGCACGGCTTTGGGGCGGAGGTAACGCCTGTGCGTCATATCTGTGGAATTGCGAACGGATACTCATCTTCGCGCCTTCGGTCTAACGTAACATCCGAAGAAGCTATTTGAGCACCTACATTTTGTCAGAATTCTTTTTTGAGGATTGGAGTTCAGATTCCTATCTGTTCCGTTTCCAAATTGATGAAATATCTAACTGACAATTACATGAAAATCATAGGAATTCGCGACAAAAGAGAGAAATATGCAAACTCAAGGATGGTTGGATAAATGAATCCACAAGGACTGATTGGAACTAACCTCTGGTCTCAAAGTGAAGTCCCGGAAGAATTTCGCGGAGGAGGTGCGCACAATGTCACACCGTAGTATGGAAGCACGCGAGTTTCATTTGCCCCTTGACAAGTGCAGGCTCTACCCTGGGATTCCAATGCGCTTCGAAATGGGCATTGAACGGCTCGCAGAATCAATCCATAATCACGGCCAACAGGAGCCGGGCATGGCCATCGAGCTGGATGATTACTACTTGGTTCCAGACGGGAGACGACGACTCCTCGGCTGCCGGTATGCGAGGTATTACTACGGGGGAC
>JACPTA010000145.1 GCA_016193005.1 Nitrososphaerota archaeon
AGGATTGCCTTCGCTCCGTCGACTTTCTCATTGAACTTTATCCGAGTCTCGCCGTCTGCGAACTCTGTCACGTCAGGAGAAAGCAGACGAGCGTTCATCCGCTTCGCCATCGAGGCGGCCAGCTCCTGAGAAGCCGGCCCGCCGATGACTATCTTCTCCACCACCAGAATTCGAGTCGCACTCGACGTCGAGGTTATTTAACGGATTACTCCACTTCGCAGAGATGTTCGGTGGCGGCATCTCCGCTGTCAAAGAATGAAGTTCTCGTTACAAAGAGTTAATGAGTAACCGTTTTCCACCCAGCATCGATACTCAGTGGATCAATATTGTCCAGAGTGTGGCGGTCTTCTCCTTTATGACACACCGAACAAGCGCTATTCTTGTAAGAGCTGCGGGTTATACCTGACGAAGGACCAACTCTCAGACATAAGATACAAGATGAAGACTCCTCAGGAAGACGAGAGGAGAAAGAAGCAGAGGCAACAATCCGACTATCTAGAATGGTGGCTGAGCGGGAAGAAGGAGTGAGACTCCGCGAAGAGTGTTCGCGGGCAATTCTCTGGGCTCTTGGCAGCATCGCAGATATCAGGGTTTGAATCCACGCCTCTCCCGACTATACTTTCGCACGATTGCCCTCGTGTTCCTGCTGGTGTTGAGCTTCTCAATCGTTTCAGGTTCAAACCACCGGTAGGATGAGGACTCCTTGTTCAGCCTGATTCTTCCCACCTTGGGTCTGGCTAGGAAATCGATGAGGACGTAGTGATACTTTACTCGTCCCTTCCCGTCAGGGATTATCTCGTTCGCGATATCAATCAGTCGCTCCAGCGTTACGCCTATACCGAGTTCCTCCTTCACCTCCCTTAGAGCTGCCTCCTCCACCTTCTCCCCCCTTTCAACCAGCCCTCCAGGCAGAGACCATCTCCCCTTGTTCGGTTCAAACCTTCTCTTTATCAGAAGAATCTTCCCTCCCTTGTGTATGAGGGCACCCACTCCGACGAAGGGGTACTCTGGATACTCCCTCCTTCTATGCAACAGCTTCAAAAGCTTCGGATTGTCTAATAATCTTTGGGTCGGGATGCGCAAGCTCTGATGGTATCTGTAGAAGTTCTCTCCGTGGGGAGGGAGTTGCTGATAGGCAAGACTGTCAACACAAACGCACACTGGATTGGAGGCAGGCTGGCAAAGATGGGTTCTATGATAGGCAGGATGACTACGGTTACCGACTCGCTCAAGGAAATCTCCTCCGCCCTGAACGAGATCCTCGCGAGGAGACCCGACTTTGTCGTGATCCTTGGAGGCCTCGGACCTACACCTGATGACATGACCTTGGAAGGAGTCGCTCTGGCGCTTGGGAGAAAGTTGGCATTGAACGCTGAAGCCATCGAGATGATTAGGGAGCATTACAGAGCCGTGTGGAAAGGCGAGGTTCAGATCACTCCGTCGAGGAGGAAGATGGCAAGACTCCCAGAGGGTGCCACCCCCCTTCCTAACAATGTCGGAACCGCGCCAGGAGTACGCCTCAAGAAAGATCGGACAGTCATCTTCTGTCTCCCCGGTGTGCCCAAGGAGATGAAGGAGATTTTCCGCTCCTCCATCGAGCAGGAGATGAAGAAGAAGATTGGGACACTCTACACGGCGACCGTAATATTGAGCCTCGAGAAGATCTTCGAGTCAACGCTGGCCCCGATCCTCAAGAAAATGATCAAGATGTATCCCGGAGCCTACTTGAAATCCCATCCAAAGGGGATCAGGGAAGGGGTCTCTAGGATCGAGCTTGACATAGTCGTTTCATCGGAGGCAATGAAGCAAGCACGAAGCTTGGCCGACGAGATTGCCTCGTACGCGGAACGAGAAATCAAACATGAGGGGGGACTCGTAGCTAGCCGAAAGGAGAAGTGATCTGAACGTCAAATCTGATTTTCGTTGCCGGCACGGCAGGGTCAGGAAAATCTCTCCTGACTGACTCGGTAATTCGATGGTATCGTGATAAGGGGAGAGACGTCGCTTCTGTCAATCTTGACCCAGGCGTGGTCAATCTGCCATACGAGCCGGACGTCGACATCCGCGAATTTGTAGATCTAGAGACGATAATGAATTCGTACTCGTTGGGTCCGAACGGGGCACTTATACTCGCGACTGACCTCGTCGCCAGCAGGCTGGCGGAGGTTCAAGACAAGATTGATGAGACGAACTCGGATTTCGTCGTAATCGATACTCCGGGTCAGATCGAGCTCTTCACGTTCAGGGAGAGCGGCCCCTTCATAGCAAAGAGTCTCAAGGGAGAGTCCAAGGTGCTCCTGTACCTGATTGACGTAATGGCAGCATCGTCGCCTGCCAACTTCATCTCCTTGGCCCTCCTCTCCGCCGCAGTTCAACTGCGCATGAATCTGCCTCAGATTCCAGTGCTATCCAAGATTGACCTCGCCAAGCAAGCCACGATGGAGATCATCAGGTGGAGCAGGGACCCCGCGCTCCTCGAGGATACGCTTTCCAAACTGAAATCCGGCGAG
>JACPTA010000017.1 GCA_016193005.1 Nitrososphaerota archaeon
ATCGAGGGCGTTGGCTCCAAGCCCATATTGACTTGAAATGGAGTCTGGGCCTGCCAGGTCCCTGAGTTCACCAGAACAGTTCCCCGATACTCAACCAAATCGACCGCGTGAACATGACCAGCGTGAAATACATCCGGAACAGGATCAATGACAAGCATATCCTTCACCTCTGGCGATAAGGCCGTCCTCTTACCATAGACCGGCGCGAGGTGTCTCGACTTCAGCAGCACCTGCATCGCTCCAGCCGGCTTGCTATACGAGAGGTCTGGAACTGTGGCGATAATATCATCCAAACTTCTCCCATGATAGACCAGAAAAGTCACGCCATGCAGCTTCACGTAACATGGATTACCCAACAACTTGACATTTCGCATTTCGCATAAGGCTCTCGCTACATCACTCGAAATCGCAGGTTGCGGAAGCGCCTGCCTCACCGAATCATGATTACCAGGCGACACCAAGACTTGTATATTTTTGGGAATCTGGGAAAGAAACTCCGTTGCAAGAGCATATTGTTTCGTCAAGTCTCTCTCGCTAAGCTGGTACTCCTGACCGGGGTACACACCTATGCCGTCGACAACATCTCCAGCGATGATGACATACTTCACCCTGCTCGCAATATCAGCATCACCGAGCTTACCATTCAACCATAGAATGAATCGCTTGAAATCTTCTTGAAGAAACATACGACTCCCGATATGCAAGTCCGACAAAAGGGCAACGTAGACCCTGTGCACCGAGGTCGCAGGTCTCCTAACAGGAACATCAGGTACCATCACCGAATTCGCAAAGAACGCTCCTTCACGAGATTTCGAACCTTCCAGAACCACAAAACTGTCAAGAGGAACCCGGAGTACCGCGTCTGAAGCCTTGTCAAGACAGACTGCCCTCATGCTGCCAGTAGGGTCATCCAGCACGACCTCTACCATCCCCCTGCGGCTATTCCGAGAGGAAACCAACCCCCCGACCTTGATTCGCTGTTTCTCGCTCGCTCTGTTCGCCGACTCGATCGACGACAATCCTTTAACATCTGGCCTGCGCTCCGCTATGTTGAGAAGCCGTTCATACCTATCCGCAAACAACCTCTTGAAGCCAATTTCAGCTTCTCCCGGAGCGATTTTCTCGGTAGGGTCGCTCAATACCTCCACGTCTGACTCTACGTGGCCGACCGCCACGCTTGACTCGTTAACCTCAATTTCTGGCCGAAGAAGATGCTCCAAATCCTTCTTTGTTATCAAGCGCTCTCCAGTTCCAGACAACTTGTCCACCATCGCATTGTCCACCAATATCTCCGCATCCACATTGACAGGTAGTTCAGACAATAATGCAAAAGCTTCGGGGTCCACCTGAAACCCGCGGGCTAGGACCTTCGAGACAACCTTGGACAGTTCTACTGGCATAACTCACTATCTGGCTTCGTTGGGAACGTGACTGCAGGTCTCAACACATTTGACGCCCTCTTGCAGCAATTCATCTAATCTCAACGAGTCTCTTGACTCACAGTAAATCCTTGTCTTGGGCTCGGTGCCTGACGGCCTGAACATGATCCACGACCCATCCCTAAATAACATCTTCAACCCAAAGATTTCGCGCTTCTCCTGGATTCTGAACTTTGCAAAGGCATCGTCGACGCGAATCGATAGCCTCCTTACATCCACCCCCACAGGCAGATTGACTTGTTTGTACAGCCAATCAACGCCCTTGCTAATCAGTCCAAGAATGGATGGATCCCTTGACGCAGCATCACAAATGAAGGCCGCAGCATAGATGCCATCTTCCCACATCCCCCAAGTGGGATCAACAACCTTACTCGGTTCCGACGCCAACACAGCATCATTCTCCTTGATTCCCACGAAGGTCTTCCCGATTCGCCCACGTACAACGTCAAAGCCCAACCGCTTCGCCTCTTCAGCTGCCGCCGACGAGGTATTTTCAGACAAGACGACATGTCCGGTACGACCCAATCTCCTGAAGAATATCATCGGGATTACGGCGTCTGATGCTACCTGACCTGACGAACTGATTACCACCAATCGGTCAGCGTCCCCATCATGCGCGAGACCGATATCCGACCCACTCTCTCTCACCAGATTACACGTATCTCTCAGATTCTCGGCCGTCGGCTCGGGCTGTCTTGCGGTGAACCTCCACGAAATCTGAGAGTTAACCGGAATCACCTTTCCCGGACCGTTAGCACAATCCAGTACAATCTTCAGTTGCTTTTTCGCAGGACCGAATCTACTTACCAGAGTGTCGATATATTCCTCGACGATATTTTCCCCACGAACAACCGACCCAACACTCCTTCCGCTCTTCCAAGAGTCGACCACCAAAGCCCTCTCGATATTCATCTCCGTGGATTCATCGAGTTCCATGCCGGTGGCATCGAATATCTTGACTCCGCTAAACTCGGGCGGATTATGAGAAGCTGTAACCGAGAATCCTGCAAGACAGTGATTCTTCACAGTTCCAAATGCTACCAAGGGCGTAGGCACCAGGCCCAGAACGCAAACGTCGCTACCAACTGCTAATGCACCAGAGACGGCGGCTCGCGCAAGAACGAATGAACTCTTCCTTCCATCCCACCCCAGTGCGTACCTACCCTTACCTAGGACGAAAGCACCAGTCTGCACCAGTTTGTAGACCTGGTCCAACCCCTGTGACTTGTTGAATACTCCTCTAACTCCGGCTGTACCGAACACTCTCAAGCCCCTCCAACCCCCATCCAGTACCCTGTTTGAGATTGAGCATACGAGAGTCTCATAAACTCAAAATCCACTTCATTAGTGGATTGAAATCGAGCTCATTTTAAATCTCTCTTTGGAAGCCGAATCTTAGCGAAACATGGCAACTAGGGTACTCCTTGGTACTAGCCGACCGACCCAGAGCTTCTCAATTCATGTCAAACACCCAAGAGCCTGCATCATTGTAATTCACGAAGTATGGGGCGTGAACCCTTACGTAAGACATGTTTGCAAACGCCTCAGCAAACTGGGGTTTACAGCAATAGCCCCAAATCTCTATTCCCGCAACGAACATCTGTTTACCCCCCAAAACATCAAGGACGCGATGGATACGGTATGGGAGATTCCGCTCAAGGACAGATTCAGTCCTGACAAACTCGAGAGAGTACTATCGCAAAAACAATCTCCTCAACGAGTCGCCAACCTCCTAACTCTCCTGTACAGTAGAAAATTCCGCAGGCGGATGCTAGCGGATTTGAAATCCTTCGCTGACTACGCCATCACACGATACGGGAAAGTCGCTGCTATCGGTTTCTCGATGGGCGGCGGGCTGTCCTTCAAGTTGGCGGCAGAATGTCCCAAGCTCAGTGGATGCATAAGTTTCTGCGGCGAAGCACCAAATTCCAATGAAGTCAGGAAGATTGATTCACCAATGCTCGTGATCTGCGCGGGGCAAGATCGATTCATGAACTCAAAGGTCGCCGACTTCGTCCGTGAAACGCTAAAGCAGACGAAGGAGCTCACACTCAAAGTATATCGCAATGCAAAACACGAATTCTTCAACGAGATGAACAAGCATGATTACGATAGAAACGCAACTGAAGACGCTTGGAGCGCCGCACACATTTTCCTCAAGAGGTATTTCGCTAATCAACGTCCAGAAAAAAGAGCACATTAAATAGCGCGACCGATTCCTACTCCCCGTGACGTGACCAATCAGAATGAAATTTGTCGAACCGCAAGTCTACCTGATCGCTGAGACCAGAATCGACTTTGACCAGCTACAGAAGATGCTCACCTCTCTAGGCCAATCCACGGCACGCACCTGGTTGGCGAAGACCAAGGCGGCCTCCAAGTCGGACGGAGAGTTATTGACAGAAGTAGCTGGAAGAACCTGCTACAAGAGCTTCGGAATTGGCCTGAACCCAAACGTCACCAAGATAAGGCAGAGTTCCGAAGAATACATACAAAACACACTGGCGAAAGGTGACGGCTCAATCTTTGAGCATGCTACCTGCACATTCGCATTCCTGAACGTCAGCAGGGTCTTCACCCACGAATTAGTGAGACACAGACCCGGAGTCGCGATAAGTCAGGAATCTCTCAGATACGTAAGACCATCAGGGTTCTACCTCTGGTTGCCTCCAGAGCTACGAGACAAGAAATCCAACTTTCAATCAATTATAGGAGACATAGAGGACCAGTACCACGGTCTGGAGAAATCATACGATTGGAACAAAATGAACTTCGACTTGAAGAAGCGCATCACCTCAGCCATAAGGAGAATCCTCCCAGAAGGAATGGCTACTACCATAATCTGGTCGGCGAATCATCGCGCTATACGTCATGTCATAACCATGAGAACTGCCGAGTCAGCAGAAGTCGAAATAAGATTCGTATTCGACAAGGTAGCCCGCGTCATGAAGGAAAAATTTCCATTGATTTACGAGGACTTCGAATATACACAACTACACGATGAGACGAGAAGCTGGCGCCCCAAGCATGTAAAGGTGTGATTAGGCGCCGGGGATGGGATTTTCATCCGCTGAAGAGGCCTAATTCTACTGGCTTCTCTTCGGCGGGTTTTGAACCCATATGACCGTTAGGTCACGGGCTGACCAGCCAACCTTGATCTCGAGTTGCGGATCCACTTCTTGAGAAGCAGATTGCCCGCGCGTTAGCCAGACTCCGCCACCCCGGCACATCTTCGGGCACAATCCTAGGCTATAACCTTGAAAAAACTATCTTAACCTGACAACTCAAATGGGAATTAGCGGTACTACGGAGATGCAGTTGCCGTAAGCACTTCAAAGCAACAACCGAACTCGCGAGAAGACGTCTTACTCCGTCTTGAACGACTCGCCACAGCCACACGTAGAGACAGCGTTGGGATTCTTCACGACGAATCCCCCACCCATCAACTTGTCACTTTCAAAATCAACCAACGAACCTGCTATGAACGGCATACTCGACTTGTCCACTATCAACTTGGCTCCATGCTGGACAATTACGTAATCATCCTCGGTAGCCTTCTCCTCTGGAACCATTCCATACGATAGGCCCGAACAACCCCCGGCGGAGACGAATACCCTCAGCCCACCGTCAGTCTTACCTTGTTTCGCCAAGTATGACACAACCTCGGTGGCTGCTTTCTCTGTAATCTCTATCGCGGGCTTGATCGTTTTCGTCTGCTGTTCCATTAGTGCTTCATTCCCACGGACTTGTATAAAAATACCACTATGAAGATATCTTCGCTACGGTCGACTCAATCTCTCCGTAGGGAGGCTCAGTGCTCGGAATATCAGTAATCCACTTGTACCGCAAGACACCCCTCTTATCAGCAACGAACACTGCCCGTTTTGAGACTCCCTTGTACCCCCAAGCCACCCATGTATCATGCAGTGCTCCATAAACACGCGAGACCTTCTTGTTAAAATCGCTCAGCAGGGGAAACTGGAGATTATACGTTTGAGCGAAAACCTTGAGCGCGTAAATGCTGTCTACACTCACCCCGACCACATTACCATTCAACGCGCTGAGCCTCGACAAACTGTCTCTGAAGGTGCACATCTCCCTGTCACAGACTCCTGAAAAGGCGAATGGAAAGAAAGCAATCACAGTGGTTCCCATTTCGAGAAACTCAGCTAACTTCCGGTCCTTCTGATTGTAATCAGGGAGAGAGAACTGAGGTACTCTCTGTCCCAATCTGAGAGCCATCGAGAGCGCACAAAAATCTCATCATTTAAGCTCTATCTCAACTTGATTCGGGTAGCTTGTTCAGCAACTCCACGTACTTCAGAAGCAAAGAAACCAAGGCATCCTGACTCTCAACATCTTTTTCACCTTCGAGCAAAGACATCGCACCCCTCAACTTAATGAGCAATAACTCCCTCAAACTCGCCGATGTATCAGCGTAGGTAACTTCGGCCGTCGACAGAATACCACTAAGATCATCGTGATTGGTACAGTAAATCTTGCCGTGATATCTCACCTGAACTCCGTTACAGACTTGACATGGATCTTTGAGCATGACCGCACCCCGCCTCATCAGCTCCACCGTCATCTGCGTTCTCTCCTTCGACGAACTACTCAAACACGGACTGAAGCACCTTGATAGTATTAAGACTTGAGCCCGAGCACGAAGAGAAAACCAAATATCCCTGTAAATGTATGCCAGAGAACCTCACCAGTAATTAAGGTGCCAGATTTGAGTAGCAAACTAAGAAAACAGCAAGAGAACCAAGCGAAACTCACGAAAGCCATGACCAGCCTGCAACAGATCGCTGATTCAAACATAACTCCGAGGAATATCAGGAAAATTGTGAAGGACTCGGTAACCATGCTCCAAGATCTGAAGGTCAGCCTAGCCGTGAGAGCAGCGAATGCGATAAGCATGCTTGACGAAGTC
>JACPTA010000186.1 GCA_016193005.1 Nitrososphaerota archaeon
CGTCGAAGAAACTCCGTCTGTAGACGAGTACGTCTACGACGTGTCGGTTCCAGGTGTGGAACGGTTCATTGGGGGCCGTTCTGGAATCGTCCTTCACAACTCAGCGAACGCCGCACATCTGCGTGAGCTCACGACACCCAACGCTGTCTGGCTGGGAGTTTATGCGTCAGATATCGTGAAGTACAAGCTTCCCTCCGACAAGCTGACAGAGGTGGACATCAAGAGACTCTACGAGCTGAAGGAGGATCCCAGGTACACGGACAAGATGTGGCACGACGAACTGGACACATTCCTTAAGATAAAGAAAAAGAGTGAGCAGGAGGCCTTCTCCAGATACGGGCTGACCTACATCGTGGACAAGTATTTGCCAGAGAAGCTTCAGATGCTGAAGAGCGTCTAGCGGCTCGGCAGTTGGGTCTGAATAGGAAAAAGAGACCTGCCCCCGACCCGGCGTCCGGTCTCTCCGACTCGAGATAGCTTAAATTATATACGGTCCTTGGTGAGACCGCGACCTCCTTGACCTTCGACCCCCACGCTTCCCGCGTCAACGTGCTGCTCAGACTGCTGGGCGCGATCTTTTTCATTCTCGGCGCCTCACTCTCTTACCTCACTTACGCTGAAGCTGCTCAAGGCAACATCGTGCACGAGATTACGCCGATCTTCTATCTTGTAAGCGGGATCTTGATAGTGTCCGGACTATTCGCTGTGACCGTAAGGTACAGGTGATTGAATCCTTGGTCGTCCGCGTGGCGGTGGCCGGGGTGGGCAACTGCACTTCCGTCTTGCTCCAGGGCCTCCGATACTATCGCAACAGGGCTGAGGGTCTGTGGCATCCCAAGATCGGCGGGATGGGCGTAAGGGATGTGCGCGTCGTTGCTGCCCTTGAGGTCGACTCAAACAAGGTGGGAATCGACCTCTCGGAGGCGATCAACACGGCGCCCAACGTCGCCAAGAGAGTTGTGGAGATACCGCGGTCGGGAATCGTTGTCCAGCCTGGACTTGCTGACGGTGAAGTGCCACCACACCTGAGAGACGTCGAGCTCAAGACGACAAGCAAGACTGACGTGGCTCGGGCACTGAAGGAGGCAGAGGCGGATATCCTCCTCAACATGATTTCATCTGGGTCCGACAAATCGTCGAGAGCCTACGCCGAAGCCTGCATCGACGCGGGATGCAGCTACGCGAATTGCACGCCGTCACTTGTCCTCAGGGACGGGTCTCTCGTCTCAAGATTCAGAGCGAAGAGACTCGTGATCGTGGGGGATGATCTGATGAGCCAGCTCGGGAGCACACTCTTTCATAGAGGCATCCTGAAGTTGCTGGTGGAGAGGGGACTGAAGATGAGGAAGAGCTACCAACTCGACGTTGGAGGAGGGGCCGAGACTTTCAACACAATTGATGAGAAGATAAGAGCCGCGAAGAGAAAGGTGAAAACGAGTTCGGTCGCGTCAGAAGTCCCATACAAGTTCGAGACGGTCACCGGTACCACTGATTATGTGGATTACATGGGGAACGACAGGACGAGCTACTTCTGGCTTGAGGCAAGTGGGTTTCTAGGCTCTCCACTCACTCTCGACGTCTACCTGCGCTCTTCGGATGGGGCCAACGCGGGAAACCTGCTTCTTGACGTTGTTAGGGCTGTCAAGGCCTCAGTGAAATCCAGAAGATTTGGGGTTGAACAGGAGGTCTGCGCTTACGCCTTCAAGTCCCCTCCCCGAGCGGTTCACTACGACGAAGCCTACAATGCCTTCAAGGACAGGTTCGTTCACTAGGTTAGAATCCAAATCGAGTGTTGATTCGAGGGAGGACGAACCGACTCCTGACGAGTGAGGTTAGACATCGGTGATTACGCGGTACGGAATTGCCATTCACGTGATCTCCTGCAGATTCGCTCTCCGTTTCCTAGACCTACGAATTGCAATCACGACTGCGACGACCGCGATGAAAAAGATGAGAGAGCCGGGCACCAGGTAGTCATTGCTGAACTCGGCATTCACTCTCAAGGGAGAATCTACAATGACCGATATTGAACTGGAAGTGCCAGTTACGTCTCCGTGCCAAGCTCGAAGCGGTGTCAAAGGGGACGAGGGATTTGCAGAAAACGACACCTTGGTGCCTGCCGGGACGTATATGGTGCTCGTACTGCTCTCGTTGACGATCCCTGATTTCGCACCGTAGGTGTAGGAGACTGACCCTCTAGGCCCCGCGCTTACCGTCACTCCTGGGAAGAAGATCGCAATCTCCGTCAATGGCGCGTTCACGTTCAAGTTCACGGAATTCCTCGGTCCCGTATACGACGTCAGCCCGTTGCCGTTCCATCCTTCGAACTGCCAGCCGGAATTGGCTGACGAAGATAGCTGGATGAGGGAACCGGACCCGTACCAGCCACTCGGTGGAGAGACCGAACCGCCTCGATTGGGCTCGGCGGAGACCGATACGAAGAACTGATGCAGATATGTGAAGACGCCACGAAAGCGCTCCGTGATGTATCCGTCGGTGGCTTGATCGGCGTACCATCTCTCCTCCAGATCGGTGCGGTGAAGCTGCTTCGAGAGCGTCCAACGCGAACCACTGTCAACCCAAACAGCACTCGATGAACCCGTTAGGGCAACCGTTTGGGCTCCGCCGAATTGGGTAATGTTCAGCTCAGGAATGCTCGACCTGCTTCCATCAGATGTCGTCCAGTCGAAAGTCGCGATATACTGGTGGAAGTAAGAGATTGTGAGGTTCTCCCGCGACTCCCCGATTCCACTGGTCGGTTGATCTGTCACCCACCTTTCGGTCTCGGTCGAACCGATCAATGTTGTGGTGATATTCGCCAGAGTTCCGATGTCAAGGTTGTATGCCTTCGGACGAGTGCTCAAAAGCTCGGTTCGCCCTTCACCGTTTGATAGGTAACTTAGGACCGGAGGCGAATAACCTGAACCTCCACCTTCTATTTGGTAGGAGAGAGTGAGAGGAAATGTCGTGGGCACCCTTTGCACGCTAACGCTTGCGATGTAGGTAGCCCAGCCCGACTGATCTTGGATTTCTCCGGCCACCCAGACCAGGCCCGTCTGCGGGTCGACCGCTGATCCGAAATAATCTCCATACCTGCAGACCCGATTCTCACACGAACTTGCGACTGGAGTCACTGGTGCGTTCCCCAGACGCAAGGCTTGAGGATGAGAAATCGCGTTTGGCGAGTCCAAAGGCTGGGCCCAGACTGCGAAACTGGGGCTGTCTTTGGCAGAAGAGTAGCCGAACCCCACGACGAGGTTTCCCGCGGAGTCCAGACTCAAGGTGGGGTAGAAGTAGTAGGAGCCGACAGCGCTAAGAAGGAAATTCTGAAGAATCTTGTTCGTGTTCGTGTTCAGCTGAATCAGGCGGATGCAAGAGCGAATTTGGGTGTCACCGTAAGGGACGCATCCGTCGGTGAAAGTTAACCATAGCGTCCCGTTGTCCCAAGTTGCGTCCATCACACGCGTATCTCCAGTGTCCAATAGAAAGTCTGAGCCGAACTGAGTCGCGTTTGGGGGTGGAGTGATTGCTGAGACTGGCAGCTCGAGAGTGCTGACCTGTGAGGACGGCGGCAGGCCGTCGATCCGAAAGAGCTTGACGTAACCCCTTTCTTCCTCAACACTCAACATGTAGATTGTATTGTTCTCACCGGTTGACTTCGCGGGGTGGACGGAGAACAGGTTCTCGTCTGGGCCGTAGACAACATAATTCAGGGGGGCCCCTTCAAGAGCCTCGCGCTTGTCGATGACCCAGTACTCCGCCCCGGCGAAGGATGCATTAGACGAGTAATAGTCGTTTAGAGAGATTACCAGCTTGTCACCGCTCGTCGCGACCAAGGGCTGATCGGCCCAAGTCCCCGGTGTGAGTGCAAACCGGTAGGTCCACCAACGACTGTTCGGATCGTCGGTCTGCGAGACTGTGAACCTGAAAGTTTGATCGCCCCTGTCGGACACCGTTGCGAACCATCTCTGGCTGGAAACGTCATAGAGGACACGGGGGTCGAAGAGAACATGCGTCACATCGGTCTGGAAGAGCGATGTCAGAGTGAATGTCTTGATTGGGTTGCCCTGCTTGTCCCATGTTCCTCCGAGCGAGTTTACCATCTCAAGAACGTATTTGGGGCTGGATGCGACCTGGACGTCAGGAGGAACTCGACCAGTGCAGTAGCCGCCCTGATTGCAGCCGTAGTGAAGCCCATCGAAGCCCGTTGTCACGTTTATTGTGTAGAGAGGTTGAGACTTGTTTGCCGAAAACGTCCGTGGAGCCCTGGGGCCATCGGCGGCTTGGGACGCATGCGACCCCATCTGGGGGACGATCATATTCAAGTCATTGGCGACTACATCGGCCGCGCGAGCTGCCGATCTTATTTGAGGAAGGTGAGGCTGGGTAGAGCTGATAGTGTTGGCCGCAGTCACCATATTTGAGGGGGAAATCGCCAGCAGAGGCATCACGAAGAGGATGATGACAAGAGAGCAGGATAGAAACCGACGAACCCTCTCAAGAGGGCTCATTCGATTGACGTTCGTAGAAGCGCGGCTCGTGGGGTCGTGCTCGAGTTTTTCCCTTATTAGTCTTGGCAGGGTACTGTGTCGCCTGTTTCAGTGGACCAGAGATCATTCGGCGTCGTTAAGGAACAAAACGAAACTTTGTCCAGCACGCACCCTGGAGAGGAGGGTCTAGCCGTCTTCCCTTCTCGACAGAGCATCCCTAGCTGCTCCAGCTTGAATCGAGAGAATTCGACCGGCATTGAGCTCCCGCGGATTCCGCCGTTGGTCCATGCACATGGCAGTGCGGAGGTGGCTTGAGTTGTCGAGGAGGAGAAGCCGTTATCCGCTCCAGTGAATCTTCCAGCAATGCTGTAAGCTACACGTATTGGTCCCGCAAGGTAGAGCTGGAGATGCCACCCGACGCTGCGAATGAGCTTACGGAGAAGATGGAGATAACAAGAAGCAATCAATATCTTCGGCGACAAGACGTTTCGGGTGATCTTCAATTTTTTACTGACCAGGATTCATCTCTAGCATCCATATTACGCATTGTGAACGCTCATATAAATTCAGAATTCACATAATTATTAGGAGTAAGTTTAATCTATTATCTAACATTATTCGCTTATGTTGAAAATCTTTAATTTTCTTCGTGTGAAGCGATGATAATTGCACCTTTCTGAAGCCCTGCGATTTCGGTGCGTTTTCGCATCTGACACGAATCCAGTGCGAGTTTCACGGAAAAAACGTCCACCGAGTATAGTTAATCTAGATGCGCTGACGGCGCGAATGCGGAAGCATCACCTGGGCTTGACTGAGGACCTTGTCATTCCGACCTCCAAGTCGACACAGCATCCCGACAACGCAGCCAATCCGCCGTGGGCGGAAGGACAGGTGATTGAAGGAGATACTGAACTTCATGAAGCTTACTTCGCGTATCATGCGCTAAGATGCAATGAGGTGATGTGGGACTCGGAGGGCAAAGACGTAGACACTCATGTAATGAGGAAACTGCTGAGCAACTATCCCGACTTCTTTCAAAAGGAAGTAATTGGAGAGGATGTCTTCCTCACCTACAGGATTCCAAACCCACAAATCGAGAAGGCGGAGAGGAAGATAGTAACTGAAACTCTGCAGATCATACCGCTGAGCAGCGATGTTGCGTCGTTATTCTACAAGAGAAAAGTCGTGCCCATCTTCGAAGTAATACTTCCTTTCACAACGAGCGGGCAACAGCTACTCTGGATTCATGATTACTATCGCAAGGTGATCGCGGGAGCCCAAGGCGTGAAACTGGCTGGTTCGATGACGGTGAAGGACTGGGTGGGGGCAGTCAGCCCGAAGTCGATAAGCGTGATTCCCCTCGTCGAGGACATGGAGAGCCTTCTCGTAATCGACAAGATAATCACTCGATACTTGCGGGCGGTTAGGACGAGACACCTGCGGGTCTTCATAGCGAGATCAGACCCTGCCCTCAACTATGGCCTCTTTTGCGCCGTATTGCTCTCGAAAATTGCACTATCACGTCTCCAAGCCCTGCAGCAGAAGAGCGCTGTGAGAATCTACCCGATCATCGGGGTCGGTTCGATGCCATTCAGAGGGCACCTCTCGCCTGACAACGTCATGAGATTTCTAGCGGAGTACAAGGGATTGGCGACGGCGACGACGCAGTCAGCGCTGAGGTATGACTACCCGCTCGAGAAGGCGAAGGACGCCGTGCGGGCTCTGAACGAGAACCTACCGAACGGGGAAGCCGTCGTAATCGGACGCGAGGACGAGGGACTTCTACGCAACTGCCTCGAGAAGTTCAAGGCGAAGTACCAAGGCAGGGTCGAAGAACTCGCTCCGCTCGTGAACAGCGTAGCCTCGTATGTGCCCCAGAGAAGGGCGAGGAAGCTCCACATCGGTCTCTTCGGATACAGCAGAAACGTGAAAGGAGTCGCGATGCCCCGAGCGATTCCGTTCGCTGCGGCGTTCTACTCGCTCGGGATTCCTCCTGAGTTCATCGGAGCCGAAGCGTTGAGAGACCTGAATGAAAAAGAATGGAACTGCATGAGAACCTGTTACATTAACATGAAAATTGACCTCGGTTTCGCCGGGAACTACGTATCGTGGGAGGCCATAAACATGCTGATGGACTCCCACGAAAGCTTCGCAAAGGTATCCGGAACAAGCAGAGAGCGCCTCAGGAATGCGCTCGCCATGCTGATGGCAGACCTCGCCGCAGTTGAAGAGACGTTCTCGATAAGGCTCGGTCCCCACGATCACGATGCCATGAGGCATGAGAACTTCATCAACAACTTTCTCATCTCGTACTCCGAAGGGGAGGACGCACAAGCGAGGACTGCTTTCATTGAAGCTGCGCAACTGAGGAGATGCTTGGGCTAATCAGTCAAGGTCCAGAGTCGGAACCCTTGCCCATCGCAGGAAATGGCGAGAAATGCGCGTGGGCGATTCTCCATTGACCGTCGAACTTCGCGAGGACCATCGTCACCCTCGACTTTGAGCCCACTGTCCTTCCCTCGAAGGAGTAGTCGTTGACGAAGATCCCCTTGTATGAGAGGTAGAAAGTGGCGACGGCCGCTTCCCCGATGAGGTCAATCCTGAGGTCGTCCACCTTGTACTGGTAGTCTGAAATGTTCGCAAAGGCTGCCTGCTCATGGATGAATGCCTCCTCCGAATTCTGCCTGGTGTAGGGAGGAGATTCGTCGAATTTGGTAAAGACTTCTGGTGGAGAATGAAATCCCGATATCGCCGTGAGTTCCTTGTTCTTCCCTGCTTCGAAGAAGGCGTGGATGACAACTTCGGCCTCTCGCTTCAGCACCTCGGTATCCTTTGTCACCATGCGGGTTCGCTCCGCCGCTTCCGATAAATAA
>JACPTA010000059.1 GCA_016193005.1 Nitrososphaerota archaeon
AGAAGCTCATGCTCGATTCGCTCTACCTTCTAATCGATGCTGTGGGAATAGAGAGAGCCGAGCTAGCGAGCTCAAGTCCTGCCTTGGCCATAGCATACAGAACCAACTATTTCTCGAAGCTCGCGATTACTGGCCTTCCCGGCGAGATAGCCCTGGCAATCCTGCTCAACTTCCCCGTATGGGCGGTGGGAGCGAGAAGAGTGAGTAAAGGACTCAAGGAGCACTATGGTCTCGGTAGGCCCGTCAAAGGCAAGGGTCTGCTCGACACTGATGTTCTGGACAGATTCAGCAGGGCGACCAAAGGATCGAAGGAGAGAGCCTTGAGGATCATCGCAGCAGACCTCACGAACGAAGACTCGGTGAGAAGGATGAGGATGATCGGAAGGCTGGCGGTCGAATACGAAGCCATGGTATGGGAGAACTATTACTCTGAGGGATTGATCAGAGCGGGAACGGCGCCCCGAAACTAGATCTTGAACGGGAGGGGAGGCTTGGAGTACTCTCTCCACACCAATGCCTCGGTTTCAACGGCTATCTTCCCCACGAGTCTCATCTTCCTCTCCGCCTCCCCACTGGTCAGGTCCACCGCGATAAGCCTGAAGGCCATACGCCTAAAACCTTGGGTTGCGTGCGAGAACCTGTCTAGCAGGTCGGTGTCTCGCTTTCTAGTCCCGGCCACTCGCCTTCCGAAGCCATAATGCTTCTTCAGCCCTCTACTCAGCCTTCGAGCCCCGTTGGCCCATAGGGGAAAGTTCAGGATGATTGCCAACGCTATCTCGCCAGGCGTGGCGTAGAGAGCGAGCACTGAGAAGTAGTTCGTGCGCGCGAGGGTCTCGGTCCGTGGCTCGGTCCTCTCCAACTGCTCCTTCTTCAAGCCGAGCGCCTTCCAGAGGATGTAGATCGCTTCCAGCATCCTGGTCTCGGCTATGGTCATGAACAAGAAGAAGCTGGCCTCCTCCTCGTTCCTCGCCTTCGTGATGTATTTCGCTAGGTTCTTGATGTCGTTCATCACGAGGTGATAGTGAGTCATGGTCCAGAACTTCATCGAATCGAGGGGGAACGTTCCTTCGAGAATTCCCTTGACGAACGGCCCCTTCGTGACCTCAGAGACGAGTGGTCTGAACTCTCCTTCGAGCGATTCTACGAACTTTTGGACGGACGCAAGCTGCCTGGCAGAAGGTGAAGAGGCGATGGCCCACCGCACTCCTAGAAGGTGACTTTGGTGCCTATCCCCTTTCTCTTCGCCTTCTCGTAGGCCCTGTAGTAGGTTACAACATCGAGCGCGCTAACCCCTGTCGAGTCCATCACGGTTATCTCCCGCTCACTCGTCCTGCCAGCCTTCCATCCATTCACCACCTCTCCGATCTGTGCATGGACATCCTTCTCCTCGATTATCCCATTCGCCAGCGGGACGTTAATCTCTCCGCCAATCTTGCACTGCTCGAGGCTATCCACGATTATCTTCGCCCTCTTCAGGATGCTGGGCTCCATCTCCTGCTTTCCCCTCGAGTCTGCGCCAAACGCATTGATGTGCATCCCCGGTCCCACCCATTCGTTCTTGATCAGCGGTTCACGAGTGGGGACGGCCGCGCAGACTATGTCCATGCCCTCTACCGCTTCCCTCGCACTAGAGACAGCTTTGACCTTAGCTCCTAGTTTCCGTTTTGCGTCCCTCGCGAATTTCTCACGTCTTGCCGGGGTCCGGCTCCAAGCGCTGACTTCGTCGAACTGGAAGAGTCCGAAGTGGGAAGCTAGCATGTAGTAGCAGACCGAGCCCGTTCCCACCAGTCCCAGTCTGGCAGAGTTCTTCCTCGCCAGGTATTTCGAGCAAACCGCCCCCGCGGCACCCGTCCTCGCAGCACCCAGGTAGTATCCGGTCATGAGAGCCAGTGGCAGACCAGTCTGAACATCGTTGAGCGCTATTACTACCGAGACGCTGGGAAGCCTGTGTTTGATTGGATTATCCCAGAAACCCCAGCCGAGGGTACTGCAGATGGCTGGAATCGTATCCATCGTCCCAGAACGGTAATCGACGTCTGTGTGAGGAACCTTGGTGGGATAGGAGACCATCGGCGAAAACTTTGCGTAGATCTTTCCAGCCTGATACTTTCCGAAGAGCTTGTAGGCTTCTTCGCAGTAGTTAACGATGTCTCGCACGGAGACCAGTGGCTTGACGTCGGCCTCGTTGAGATAGAGTAGTGATTGCACTCTAACCTGAAGCTTTTGTTCAGCTTTTGCGTATTTAACTTTGACTCGCGCTGATCATGATTACTCTTGGTTCTAGTTGCGGCAATTACCGAACGCCACGGGTAGGTGTACAAGAGATAATATTGATTTATGGTCAGGAGGGTGGAACTAGCAGTGAGCATGTTGTGTGGAAATTTGCATCGGTCCGGACCAATCTTGAAATGCGGTCAACATTGGTTTTGGGGCGGATCACTTTTCACTGCTTTGGTCGATAGGCCTGCGAATGCGTTCCGGTTGAGAGGAAAGTTAGAGTCTTCTTTGAGACTCCAAACACTGCAATCAGATTGCTCCTCACCCTATGACTCCAATTACAAAAATACGCCCGTCTTTCCAGATGATGCGCTAGGAGTGTCGGGTCCTCGGCGGAAAGCAGCGTCATTATTGAGCGTTCAACCAGAGACTGTCGCCCTCGTGTGAGCTCCCGGAACTTTTCGACGAAGTCAACCGTGTACCTAACTTCCCTGGCCAATGCTCACGCCTTTCTGGCCAACTCTCTGAGAAATTCAATCGGGTCTCCTCCCTTCGGAACCCTCCGCAGTCTTCCTCTCCTTAGGTCTTCTATTCCCTTAACGATGCTTTGTTCGAATTCCCTGTCAAGCATCAAGAAGACATTGGCAAGAATCTGGTCCTTGGGTTGACCTTCTTTTGCCGCTCTGGACACGTAATCAATTACCTCAAGCAAGGTTGACGGCGAAATCTCGGCAGGCGGTGAAACGGCTTCTCTGAGCGCTTCTTCGACGACCAGACTCAGTGCTCCCCTCCTTCCACCATACTTCTCCTTGACTATTCTTCTGACCTCCTTTGCTAGGTCCTCGTCCACTCGGACTAGTATCTGCGCCATATCTTATGACATCATAACATATCAATTAAATGTTACGTCTTGCAGGCTGCTGCGTTCTACAGCCTGTAGTGCGGGCGATAGGATTCGAACATATGAGCCCCGTGCGAGACAGTCAACAGAATCCTTTCCCTCACGTTACGATAATTAGGTTTTCTTGAAATGGTGGCCGCAGGACCAGCAGAGGGAGTCAGCTCCGGAAGAGTCGGGTTTGCAGATGCTGCATCCACACCTGAGTTCCCTCCTCTTTGGCTGGAGTCCTCCAGAGGCGAGAGTGAATCCCTCTTCATAGCATCCGTCGCACAATTTTCAAATCGTTGGTCAAGATGAGAGTGATTTAAGCTAGTGATAGCTGATCAATCATCAAGACGCCGAAAGGTTCGGTGTTGTCTTCTCTCTTAGGCCAAATCGATAAAAACCCTCAATCGCTCATCTCTCCCGTGCCCATTCCAAAGGTAGGGGCCTTCATCGACCCGATGACCCCTCAAGATTCCGCTGAGAGAGCCAAGTTCTTCGAGAAGCGTGGCTTCTACTCCGTATGGCTGAGCGACGAGACCATCGTCTTCAACTCGCCGTCTGACCTGGTCGTCCCGGAGCTCTTCCCCACGCTCGCGGTCGTCTCAGGTGCTACCAAGAAGGTGAAGATTGGGACTGGCGTCATCGACGCCAGCATCAGGCATCCTGCGAAGACCGCCCAGGCTATCGCCACAATCGACTCGCTATCTGGGGGAAGACTTGTTGTTGGAATAGGCGGGGGGGAGGTGGGCAATCATGAACCGTTTGGGATATCGATGGACCACCCGTTCGGCAGGATGGAGGAGGTTGTAAAGATTCAAAAGCTCCTGCTGGAGTCAAGCTACAAGAATCCGGTCTCCTTTTCGGGTAGATTCTACTCTCTGAGCGGGGCCTACCTGAAGATCAAGCCTGCTTCGAAACCCCGCCCCCCGATCATAGTTTCGGCGTTCGGCCCGAATGCCCTGAGACTGGCCGCGGAGCATGCTGATGGGTGGCTCTCTTTCAGCCACTCACCTAGGAGTTTCTCTCAGGTTCTCAACGGTCCAATCAAGCAGAATGCCGAGAGAGCGAACAGGAAGCTGACAAGGTTCGAGACCGCACTGGTTGTTCCCGTCGCTCTCTCCTCGAACGAGAAGAGGGCTGCATCAGTTGTCGCGCCAATCGCAAAAGACTGGCTCGTCTGGTCTCCGGACAATATGAAGCTCCTGGTGCCCGGAGGCGACCAGCCAAGAATGAGGCAGCCGTACGCGAAGAGTAACAGACCAGAAGCAATAAAGGAACTCGCAGAGCTAGCCGCAAAGATTCCCAATGAAGTGGCGTTGGAGACTGCGGCACACGGGAGCGCTTCTCATTGCACAGAGCAACTTCTCAGCTTCGGCAAGGCCGGATGCAAGCATATCATCCTCTACTTCGTGGCCGTCGAGAGAGGCTGGTCCGAGACGGTGAAGGAGTTCGCAAGGAAGATCTTACCACACTTCTAGCCAGCCCGACTTATCTCTTCAAGCCCTCGCGCAGGTGACTCTTCGGCACGCCTACCGCGACTGTCCAGAAGTTCCCGACCCTTATCGTTGCTGTGAAGGTCAACAGCTCGAATGCCAGCCAACGG
>JACPTA010000155.1 GCA_016193005.1 Nitrososphaerota archaeon
GCCTCCGGATCTTGTACGCATCGGTCGGAGGCCTCTTCGTCACGAGTACCCTCAGGCCGAGCCTCCTTCCCGCCTCCTTGTACTCCTCAAGGTATTCGACTTCATCGCCCATGAATGCAGGCTTGGTCCCGGCGAGAACTGCGATGACGGCTAGCGTCGAGACATTGTGCTCGTAGGGGACAGAACTGAGATGGAGCTCTTCTATCCTGCTCAGCGTTTCTGACGACGTCATTATCGACGAATTCGCAAAAATGCGACACCCTAGGCTAATAAACGCTGTTCTTCTATTTTACGACGGAGTAAATCTGGACTGCGCGCCGATGAAACAGTCTGAGATGAAAGAAATTCGATGCGAGGTTAGCTTTACGTAGTCTGTCCCAAGATGATGATTGCAATGACGAAACCGTAGATGGCGATTGCTTCCGCGAGCGCCAAGAAGAGAAGCGCTGTCGTCCTCACCTCAGCCTTTTCTGTCACCGCTGCCATTGCCGCCGCGCCTGATTGCCCAAGGCCCATACCCGCTCCTGCGGCTGCCAACCCGAAAGCAATTCCGGCACCCAAGTACTTGAAGCTGGCGTCCGTAGTCTCAAGCACATTACTTGAAGAAGCTGCGAAAACCTGAGGAGCGAAAGCGACTGAGAAAATCACAGCACCGAGACCGAGAAGAACCGTTGTGATGGTCTTCATGCTGAATTGCAGGTGCTCGTCAAAATAGTCCATATAAACGCTTTGGAACAAAACGGGACAAATCGCAATCGATTAGAACTTTAGTTTTGAAAGTATGTCCGACGCGGGCAGACCAACTTCGATCCCCACCGCCATCGCTGAAAGGTTCCTTGTCTCGAACTCGATGAGCTTCGTCATCGCGAGGGCCTGGGTAGGGCCGAGCTTCTGCCAGAAGAATGCTCTCGAAGCCACCCTCAGGCTTTCCTGAAGGAACATTTCTTCAGCGGCGTTGATCAGTTCCTCGTCGTTGCCAACTGGTTGCTGCATAGAGTACAGTTCCTGAACCAGCTTTACGGCTTCGGCTGTTGATTCAGAGGCGATTAACTTATCGAGAAGCGGAAGAGAAGCTCTGAACGTGGGCTGTATTATCAAGTCTTTGAGTTCAGACCCCTGAAGACCCCACAGCATCGCTCTCAGGATGCTGAGGAGGTTGTACGAGTCGATGTCAAGGGCGATGATATTACCCAGGCTCGCTATATCGACAGTCTTTGCGTGGAACTTTGGATTCGCGAGATACGTCTTGGCTATCTTCGACAGGACGGCATGGTCAACGTAGATGTCGAAGAAGCGCACCTCGTTCGTGTTCGTGAAGGCGAGTACCGCCTTCTCAATCTCGGGTCCGAACTCCGACCCGGACATCAAGGAGGCGGCTTCCTGAACATCCTGGGCGGAAAGGACCTTTGCGATGAGCTCCCTGCGCCCTATCAGCTCTTCGCTGTAGAGATCTATGTATTCAATAGATTCCTCGTAGCTCTTCCCAAGAGCCTTCGATTTTAGCGCCAATTTTACGTTCCAAGCAACGTTCTTCATGTAATAGAGTTTGAGAAGCTCGAAGTTGCTCGCGGCCCTCATCAGTGTGAGTTGAACGTCGGCGAATCTCTCCCGGAATGCGAGCTCGAGCCGCCTAGCAGTGTAAGGCGGTTGCAGTTTGGAGAGCGGTGCGGAGTATGGCGTCTCTCTGAGCCTGTTGACAAATTCCTCGAGAGAGGTCGACTCCGCGAGCGTTTCCATGGTGCGCCTGCTGAGCAGGGTTCCCCTGAGAGCGAATGACCTTGCACCTATGAAGACTCGGCTCGACAATATCACTCACTGGCGCCGCTTCCCAGAACTCTCGCCACTTCTCTCCGGAGATGCGGCTTGAGCCTCTCCAGCCTCGCTTCGAAGGTGTTGTCGAATCTGATGGTCCCATCCTTCGATGAAAAGGCTACCCCCCCAACAGTGTCGATGCTCTTCGGATCTAGCTTCAAGTCTGCACGCTCTTCGCGGTTAAGTTCGCCGATGATCGACGCTGCGGTCTTCTTGTCGTTCGCGTTGCACGCGACTATCGCTCCCTTCCCGATGACACTCAGGCCATCTGTGATCAATCGAGCGAGCGCCTTCTCGTACTGCGCGGAGTTTCCCGCCGAGATTTTCTTGAAAGCAGCCTGGAAGACCTGATTCGTCGCTTCTTCGACGGTGCGAAGGAGTTTGTTCCTCGCATCCAGTTCCGCCGAGCCGATTGTCTGCCTCTTCAGCGAATCTGCCTGTCTCTCGCCCCCTTGGATAATCTTGGCCATTTCACTCTCCGTCTCCCTCAGAGTGCTTTCGACCTGCTCGAGCGCGGCGGTCCTTCCAGACTCGAGCTCCACAGAGATCTCATTCAGTACTTCGGACGAGACCTTGTCGAGCGTGTACTTGGCTGACGAACTCTCTGCCATCACTACACCCCCAGTATCTGTCTCATGATCACTCTGTAGTCCGTGGTCTCCTTCTTGCTACCTGGCGCAGGAACCTCGTAGATGAGCGGCACGGCCCGCTTGGCGCGAATCGACGCAATCTCACCCTTAATCTCCTTCGATACGTCATCGCTGATCATGATCAGACCCACCTGTTGATCCTTCAGCAAGGATTGCACCCTACCTAGAGCCTCGCTGGATGACTTGACGTACTCGCCTTGTACGCCGGTGAGCGCAAAACCTGTCACAAATGCCTTGCTCCCGACTGCGACGACCTTCGTGGGTAATCGGGAGGGCCACTTCCGTTAGGGATATAATCGTTTTTTCGATTAACGCTTTAATAACGAACACCAAAGGCGACTATTGAAGGCAGAGATAGTAGAAAATGGGAATCGCGGCACTCACCAAAGTCGCAGTGATGGCGCCCAGGAGCGATTACCAGGAGGTCGTGAAAAGACTCGCCAGATTTCGAGATTTTCACATGATAGAAAAGAAGGAACTACGATTCGACCCAAGCACGCAGGAGCTATCGGTACGCGCGGTTAGACTCCTCGCCCAAGTCGACCAGGTGACCAAGGACCTCTCTATCCCGCTCAATCCCGCGATGCTGGATGTAATCTTCAGGGGAGTGAAGGTTCAACGGAAAGAGTATCAGGCAAGCGGCTGGAGAGAGCTCCTCGACTCAGCCGAAAAGGAGGCCGAGCCAATTCGCAACGAGATTAGAGCAGCTGTCAATCGCTTCTGGCAGCTGACGAAAGACGAAGCAGACGTTAGAAGTCTGATAGACGCCTTGAAGGCTGTTTCCAACCTTTCTGTCGATCTCAGTAGGCTGGGTGCCCTGAAGAGAGTCAAAGCGATACTGCTGATTGCGGAATCTGGTCCTCTCGCGGAGTTGCAGAGGTCGTTCCCCGAGTTGCTCTTGGTCACCCAGGCCATTAACCCCACTCAGAGCCTTGTCGTGGTGGGTGCTCCTGTGGAGGATTCAGCCAGATTGGACAAAGTCTTGAAGACACTCAGCATGAAGCCTTTCACTCTTCCTGAGAACCTCCCTCAAAACCCGGCCGGGGCCTACAAGAAGTTGACTGAACAGCTCCAAAGAATAACTCGGGAGAGGACCGACGCAGAAGCAGGGGTCGACAAACTTCGGGAAAAGCACGCCGAGAGGCTACTCGCGATTAGAGAGCTTGCGGAAGCAGCGCGCAACCTGTTGGACGAGGTGAGAGCGACCGGAGGGCTGGACAGAATTGCTACGATTTCTGGGTACATACCCGCGAACAGGGAGACCGAGTTCGTACAGCAGTTCACCAGCTGGATGGTATTTCACGAACCAGTGTCCAGGGTCGGAGAAGGCCATGATGCTTCTAAGGTCCCAACACTATTTGTCAACCGCGGACCAACCAAGCCGTTCGAGCAGATCACCCATCAGCAAGGAATTCCGGGTGGCCCAGAGGTTGATCCCACTCCGATAGTGACGTTCGTCTTCCCGGTCTTCTTCGGCATCATGTTCGGCGACCTAGGACATGGTCTGGTTCTCACCGCATTCGCTTACTTGATCAGGCGTAGGGGAAGTGGTAGCCTGAGACAATGGGGTAACATCTTTCTTGCCGCGGGAGTAGCCGCATGCGTGATGGGGGTAGTGGTTGGCGAATTCTTTGGATTCTCGCTCCACGAGCTGGTCAAGGTCCCAACCTACATAGAAATTGTTCTCCGACCGCCCGTTGTACAGCAAGCAACTTTGGACCCGGTTGGAACAACAACCTTGCTCGTTCTGTCAATTTTCATCGGAATAGCGCACATCATAACTGGCCTTTCGTTGGATATCGTCCAGGCCATAAGAGGGCATGAAACGGTGGAACTTCTCACTCACAAGATACCCATGCTTGTCATGTACGTCTCAGGCATAGGTTTCGGTTTCGCGTTCATAGGAGCGGGGTACACATTCGACGTCTTGTCGACCTCGAACCTCGTTCCTCTCTTGGGGGTACCCACATCGACGCTGGGCGGTGTTTCGCTAGCCGCTGTCTTCGCGGCCATGATCGCTCTCGCCTCTGGAAGGGGGATTGCGATAATGGCCGGGAAGGTGAAGGGAGAGTCGGTTGGAAGCGCGTTCGCTAACGGTGGAATCGAGGTCTTTGAGGCAATATCGCGATTCTTGGCAAACACGATTAGTTACGTGAGGCTTGCCATCATGCTGCTTGTGCATGCCTCGCTCTTACTTACGGTGAACATGTTTCTCGTATTCCCGCTCTACATATCACTTGTCCCGGTCGTGCTGTTCAACATACTGATCATAGTGTTTGAAGTCCTTATCGTCTACATCCAAGACCTCAGGTTGCACATCTACGAGTTCTTTACCAAGTTCTTCGACGCCCAGGGGGAACCCTTCAGGAAGCTGTTCCCCGATAGGGTCAGATTCAGGATTAACTGGACGTAGAAGTTAAGAAGCTGCTTTCATTCGAGAGCGAACTAGTCTCCGAGCAGCTCCTTCACGACCAGTTCAACCGCTTCCTTGTTTTTCTTGGAGATCCGTTCCTCGAGTGTCTTAACTGACTGGTCTCCCCTCGCAATTATAGAGGAGGCTTCTCCGTCAGCCTCGTTTCTCGCTCTCCTTATCCTCTCGTCGGCGACAGCCTGAGCCTTTGCTAGAGCCTCCGCCTTGGCAGTCTCTCCTTCCTCTGAAACCTTTCGGAGCAGGCTCTTTTTCGCCTCGACGGCCTCCTGCTTTATCTTCTCCAGTTCTGACTCGAATCCTTCAAGCACCTTTATCGCCTCTTCAACTGCAGAAGTCAAGGATGGCTAATCGCTTTAGCCGCGACCTTCCAAGCGTAAATAAGCTTTAGCCGTCAGGACGTGAGTCTGAGGATTGCCTTTGCGACTTCTCCATCTGACTCTTCCAGCGCCGCCTCTGCCTTCTCCCTGCTAACGTTGGCCTGCTGCTGGACGAGCAGCACGTCCTCCTCTGAGAATTTCTTCTTCTCCCTCTCGACCTCCTCGACCTCGCCCATGACCTGGAAGATCCTGTTGCCCTGAGCGAGAACTTCGGAGACCGAGGGACTGCGAATATGGATGTCCTTGGAGCGCGTCTTAATCACGACCTCCTCCACGTCCTGGACCTCCTTCATGTTGATCCCCATCCTCTCCATCATCCTCCTAGCGTTTCTGTCGGCAATCTTCATTCGAAAGACCCTCTTACCTTCACAGCCACTCCTGTGTCGAATTGGCTCATATATTTTCCATGAATCTTTGCCCTCCCGACTCCGATGACCCTTCTGCGGCTGTCCAGCACCACGACCTCCCCACCTGGGAGGACGTGACTTCCCACGGCCTTTACGAACTTGCAGAAGACAGACCTGCCCTCCTTTACAAATTCAACGGCTTCACTTTTGACGGTCACACCGTTCGCGAGGAACGCCTTGCTTCTTGCGAGCGTCTTCGCGCCGTAGATTGTGAGGGCTACTGCACCGTTTGGTTTTATCGTTGCAAAGAGCCTGCCATCATGCGCAATCTGTTTTACCCTCTCCGACTTTTTGGAGTAGTGCAATCTTAGGCCCTTCTTGGGCAGAGCTTTGCTCGTCCCCTTGCCGAATTCGTAGTCGAGTATTATCGCAATCTGTCTCCAGGGGTCGAAGAGCTTCAATTCTGGTGAAGGGGCGAGAAAAGGTTGGCCA
>JACPTA010000151.1 GCA_016193005.1 Nitrososphaerota archaeon
TTGATTTGACGCGCGGAAGAAAGATGAAATGCAACTCGACTACGCTTATATGTCAGTATTAACATGATATTAATATGGTCAAGGCGATAGTGGAGATAGACGAGGAAGCCAACAAGGTAATCAACATTCTCAAGGCTCAATACGGCTTGAAGGACAAGTCGCAGGCGATAAACGAGATGGCCAAGCAGTACAAGGAGCTCGTGCTCGAATCCGGAGTCAGGCCAGAGTACCTGAGCAAGCTGAAGAAAATGCAGGCCGCACCGATAATCAGGATTGGTCGCGCCAAGGACTTCAGGAAGAGATACGGTTTGAAATGAATGTACGTCCTCGAAACCAGGGAGCACGTCGACAGGATTTTCGGGAAGTTAGCGAGGAAGAATCCGAATCAGATGGAGATCATTAGCAAGAAAATCCAGGAGATACTGGAAGACCCGCACAGGTTCAAGCCCATGCACTTTCCGCTCGCAGGCAAGAGGAGGGTCCATTTCGGCAGCTTCGTCCTGCTCTTTTCAGTCGACGAGCAGAGGAAGACAGTCATCCTTGAGGACTACGAGCATCACGACAGGATATACAAGACGATGTGAATTTCTCTTTCTACTCGCAGCCCACACATCTAATCGTTGGCAGAACTCACTTCGGTCCTCTCACTCCCCGAAGATCCGCTTCTCCAGCTGCTTCTCCGACGCCCTTATCTCCCTGACAGTCCTGCCAAGTCGCCTGCCGAAGAGGTAGTTGACCGCGCCGACGTAGAGCCAGGCGGCCGTGAGGATCATGAGGAGAATCTGGGTTACAACCAGCGCGGGGTTGAGCAGGTCCACCGTCTGGTACCTGGTCCCCCCAACATAGGGAAGTAGCAGCTGCGAGAAGTATGAAGCTAAGAGCAGGAAAGCCACGACCATCGTTATCAGTCCCAGGGCAGTCACCTTGGAAGCCCCCGCCTCTATGTGCTGCTTGAATTCTTCGTGAGCCTCCAGAACCCGCACTCCCGGAGGTGTTTCTTCTGACACAGTTCAAATCGTCGTGAGAGCTCTTAAAACCGTTGCTGACAATTTGTCACTTCGGCGTTCCTTCCATCTGTCTGGATTTTGTCTCGGCCAGTTTCAGCGTGGCCTCTATTTTGCGCAGGTCCTCCCACATGTTGCGCCCCTCGAGCGTTATGGCAATCACCTCGTGACCGTCGATCTTGTCTCTCTTGACTAGGCTCCCCGCCTGCAGGGGACTTAGGTACTCGTCAAGCCTGGCCAGGTTGATGTTTACAGTCTGAGCCAGATTCGTTGGTAGTCTCGGTTGCGCCATGAGCGCCGAGAGTATCTCCATGTAGATGAGTATCTTTGACCTGTACCTCAACCCAGCTATCGATGGAGGCGTTGAATAGATAAGCTTGGGCGGGAAACCCCGCTCTCCAGCCTACCTCCGCATACCCCTGATAAGCTGAACTGACGAGTCGTCACTTTTCACTGACGATTTGTATGTGAACAATTACAATTTGTCATCAAAAGATGACGATTCGTCAGCAACGGCCTTTAACTCAACCCGTTTCCTAATCTTCTATGAACGATGGAATAAGGTCGGTCTGGCTGGGATACACACGGGTCGGAGGGAGGTTCGCCTTGCGGCAGGACGAGATGGACGGCGGGATTGCGCTGCTCGGGCAGAGGGCGAAGGACCTCGCGTCGATGCTCGCCTACGCGTGCAACGAAGCCGGTTTGAAGACTGCCGTGATTGACCTGAACGGGCACCTCTCTGACAGGGTCTCGGGTTACATCGGCTCCTACGACCTCACCTACTTTCTCTACGATGTGTGCAGGGTGGAGGAGGGTGCCGCCACGCACGGGCAGCTGGCAGCATCAGCGTACACCCTCGCCCTTGACCTCTCGTTCGAACAGGAGGCGATTCTCAATTCATCAATCCAGAAGATCGTGGCGGAGAGGGGTGTAGTCAGTCCCTCCGCCCTCTACAACGACCTGACAGCGACGGAGGGGTACCGAGGTTTTGCCATCGACCAGTTGAAGGGGAGGCTGGCCTCGCTCCGCTCGCTGAACATGATCGGCGAGGCCGATGTGGTGAGAAAGATGGTCGAGGGGAGCTTCATTGCGAACTTCAGCAGGGCGGAGCCACCGGAAGCTGCCGAGCTCGCCGCCGCCCTATTCCTCGCCAAGTTGCTCACCCTCATTCAAAAGTCCGATGAGAGGCCGGATGTCATCATCCTCAGCGAAGCGCACCGCCTCTTCAAGTTCCACTCGATCAGGAATCACAGCGACAGGTTGCTCACGACCTTCCTCTCCTCTACCGTGTCCAAGGTGCTCAGCACGGAAGTCAGCCCCCTTCTCGACAGGAACCTGACTTCCGCCTGCTCAATCAAGGTACTTTCAAGCAACGTCTGGAACGAATCGGGCAAGGGGCTGATCCTAACCCCTAACATGTTCATGGTCAAGAACGCGAACTACGGCTACGACGAGGCGTTCATCCCAAGACCCTTCGAGGCGAAGAAAGGCGAGAGCCAGACAAGCTCGCCCGATGAGCAGGAGGATGAGAGCCTCACAAAACTTATTCTTGAGGCCATTAGCTCGAATGAATCGGCAACTAGGATATCGGTAATGTCATTCCTTTCTGCCGAGCATCCAAGAGAGCAGGTGGAGAGGACCCTCGACAAGCTCCGTCTCCAGGGACTCATCGAGACCATCTCCACCGACGTTCACACTGACTACCCCCTCTCGACACTCACTCTCACCGAGGCTGGCAGGGACCATCTGGGGAGGTTGAACTAGAATGGAGAAGATTCGAACTCACTGCAAGGCAATCGACACTCTTACCGACGGAGGTCTGCCTACGGGGACGATAACTCAGATCTTCGGAGAGAAGGCGCTCGGCAAGAGCATCATCTCCTTCCAGACCGCGTGTTCCGCGGTCGCCGAAGGCAACAGTGCGATAGTACTCGACACGGAACAATCCTACCTGAGCTATCTCATCGGGGAGGGACAGTGGAGCGAGAGGCTCGGCAAGCGCTTCGGGAAGAGCATCTCCGTGGAAGAGGCCAGGCTGACGAGGACGCCGAAGTCCTCGAAGAAGGGCAAGCCGCCCGTTTCTAGGAGCGAGCTCATCACCACCCTCAGCAGCACACTGACCAAGCTCGATGTCAGGTACATGGAGACGCATCTCGGCGCGATAGCCGACATACTATCTCCAGAGTTCCAAGTGGAGTTCGACGCAAACGGGCCGTCCGTGCTCGTTCTCCAGATGCCGGAGGTCGTCGACCTGCTCAACCTGCACGGCATAGATGCCGGCAAGGAGGTCTCGGAGGGTGGGCGGGTGGAGCTACGCCTGAGGCAGACCCCCCTGTACCAGTCGACCCTTCACCAACTCATCCAGGAGACCAAGGCCAAGCTCCTTGTCTACGACTCGATCTCGGCCCCCCTCAAGGCATCATTCCCCAGTACTCAGGACCTCCCCGCGAGGAGCGCGGGACTCGCGATGCTCCTCTCGCACGCGCAGAGGCTCTCGATAGAGTTCGGGATAGCCGTGCTCGTGATCAGCCACGCGTCGATAAACCCGATACATGCTTGGGAGCGGCGGCCGTACGGCGGCGTCATCCTCGGCCACGAGGCGAAGTTCAGCTTCGAGCTCACCAAGGGAGAGGCGAAGAGGAACAAGGAGGCGCAGGCCATCAACCCCGAGGACCTGAGGACGACGACGGTCACGACCACCTGGTCTGGGTCCAGAGGCATCCTGCGCTGGGTGACTACTCGAGGTTCGGGTTCGCGAAGATCGACGAGGAGGGCGTGCACTGATGGGCTGGAAGTTGAAGGGAGCTGCAGTCATCCTCGGTGTCGTCCTGATCGGCGGCGGGCAATGGATATTCGCCATTCCGCTCTTCCTGTACGCGTTCTCTGGGTTGCTCTTCAGGCGGAAGAGATCGGTGCGCAGTCGATCGACTCAAACTGAATCTGGCAAGGCGCCGAAGGAAGACTGGAGGTCAGAGAGGAAAGGTCTCCTGATTAGTCTGTTTGGAGTATTTTTACTCATACTTGCTCTGGCCGCGACTCGAAACGGCGGCCAGTTCTCACCGATTGTGCTCGGATCTATTGGGCTAGTATTGCTCTCTTTGGGCCTGCTCTCACGCACTTCTCTCTTCGCCGAAATTCGACCGGTCGAGGATTCCATTCTTCTGAGAGGGTCCGTCAGGCGCTTCTCGTGGGTCGCCCTAGCCGAGA
>JACPTA010000018.1 GCA_016193005.1 Nitrososphaerota archaeon
GGTTGAGTTGCTTGGTTCGAAGAGAGGCAAGGGGGTAACAGACAAGCTTCGGTCCGTGGGTCTGAAGCATAACAAGGGGAGGGTGCTGGAAGTTCCGGTCATAGATGCGGCTGTGGCGACATTGGAGTGCTCTTTGGTCAACGTTGTGGCTCTTGGAGACCATGACTTCGTCGTTGGTGAGGTGAAGGCAGCCTATGCTCAGCCAGACTTTTCCGGCTACTGGCAGTTCAAGCGATACAGACCAATTCTCTACGTCGGTTCGCCCGACAGATTGCGAATGTACGACCCGTGAGTCATCGATCGAATTCCCAGAGTTTGGTTCGCTCGATAGAGACCGCAATCACAGGTTCCTTGAGCTTGAGCCGCCTGTACTGGGGGTACTTCTCTACTAGCAGGCCCCTTGCAGTCTCAGCCTCTTTCAGGTCGCCAACTATCCTTGCCCTCCCGTGGACAAGCAAGTACGAAAGTTTCTTCCAGTTCTGCGAGTAGTTGTCAACGATGAATGCGACGCGGCCGTCCCCCTCGATATTCCTCAATCTTGCAAGTTTCCTTGATTTGGGCTTCTCGTCGACCGCAGTGTAGATTGCTCCGTTCCAGTAAACAAAGCAGATTGGGACGACTGTGGGGTTCCCATCCTTCCCGAGCGTGGCGAGAAACCCTCTCTCCTTGAGACGGAGGTACTCCTCTTCTCTCCTGTTCATTTGAAAGATCTCACTAAATCGCTAGAGAACTTCTTGATGTCTGCGAATAGCTGCTCCGAGTTGTGAGAATTAATGAAGACGACGAAGTGTTCGACGCCGGCAGACACGTAATCTTCGACCATGCGAACGATGTCTTGCCTCGAACCGCTCAAGCCGACTCTCTTCTCCCCGGATGCAGATCGATAACTTGGCCTACCTCCCTTCATATCAGCGGAGATCCTTAGCGAGATTGTGACCTTCCTCCCGCCTTTTCTTATGATCTTGACACCCCTCTCTATCCGTGGTGGAGATATGCCTACGGGATGCCACCCGTCGCCCAATCGAGAAGCTCGCCTGATCGCGGACGCCGAGTCTCCACCAATCCAGATTGGAATCGGCCTTGCAGGCTTCGGGAAGAAGACCGCCTCTCTGACCCTGAAGAAGCTGCCCGAGAAGCTCACCAAATCGTCTTTCCAAAGAGCTCTCATCAATTGGATGCTTTCGTCCAGGAACTTTCCGCGTCTCTTGAAGTCGGCGTTGAGATAACGGAACTCTTCTTCGAGCCAACCGACTCCAGCACCCAGGATCATCCTTCCCCTCGACAGTCTGTCCAGAGCAGCGGCCTGCTTAGCCACGAGGACGGGGTTCCGCTGGGGAATCACGATTATCGATGACCCGAGGCGGACAGACTCGGTCTTCGCGGCGATGTAGGCGAGAATGACAAAAGGCTCGACCAAGTCTCCGTAGGGGTGAGTGAACCTCGTAGGGACAATTATGTGGTCGGTCGCCCAGACGGAGTCAAAGCCTGTGCTCTCGGCAAGAATTGCCGACTCGACCATCTCGTCAGGACGAATCTTACCCCCGTAGTTGGGAACGCAGAATCCGAATTTCACTGTTCGAGTTCGCCCTCTTCGAACAAAACTAAGTTTCGGTGCCCAAGAGACTCAGACCACCTTCAACGAAGGAGATTTTATCTTGTTCTGCCGTCCAGCGTTCAGGAGTAGAGGAGTGAGTGATTCGAGCACCCTCGCGTTTCCTAGTCCGCCGCAGTAGAGCGGCCTCAGATTCTTTATGCTCGAGATGATTCGTGACGCCTCCGAGTAATCCTCCCTCTTGTCTGCCGCGGCCAAGACATCGCAGTTGAGCTCCTCCCTCAACGATACGAGCTTCTCCGCCGGAACGGTGTGAAACGCAGCAACCACCCTCGACTCCAACGCACCTGCGATCCTCTCTGCCGCCGAACCTTCACGCAGCGCATAGCCGAAGACACCATTTTCAAAGGTCATCGGAACGACTGGTGAAATTACGAGCTTGCCCTTCAACCTATTCTTGATTGCGGCGAGCATCTCGTAGGTGGGGAGGCTCGGGATTGCAATTATCGCTGAATCGCAGAGCGCCGCGGCGTCTTCGTTCGACAGCCCGATGATGGACGTTTTGGCCATTGTGCTGAGTTCCTCCGCGGTTTTCACGGCTCTGGCCGTTTCTCTTGAGCCGATGATGATGCTGTAGCTCCCAGCTAGCCTGACTGCGAGACCCCGCCCCAAGTCTCCCGTCCCTCCTATCACAGCAATTCTCATCAGACTATTCACCGAGCTTCTCCTGGACTGCCCCTTCCTTCGGCACGAAGTACCGGCTGTCGAGCATCCGCGAGATCTTCTCGCCCCTCTTCGAGCCCACGCCGGGGACCATGGCGAACTGAGCCTCTGTGAGGTTGATGACCTTCCTCGGAGTTCCGACCCTCGTCAATAGTCTCTTCGCGAGCTTGAGCCCGACCCCAGGCAGGGCGGAGACAAAGTAGAGCTGCTGTTGCGCGAGTTCCTTCCCCTTCCTGGGGGCGCCGA
>JACPTA010000152.1 GCA_016193005.1 Nitrososphaerota archaeon
AGAATCCAATCCCGTAGGCGATTCCCACTACCACGATCGAGCGTATTGATGTTCCAGCCTTGACTGCACCGAAGATTGCCAAGAAGATGGCGAAGACGATCAGTATGTCGGCGAAGGGAACTATCCAGAGTTGTCCGAGAGTGTTTGCCACAGCACCTAATCCGAAGCCAAGGAAAAAGAGGCCAACGCCTGCTAGCCCGTACTTGCGGGTCAATTTCTTCGGTGCATCATCCAAATCAGGCTCGCCGGCCTGAGAAGACACACTATTCACCGAAGATGCCATGCTTTTAATCAACCCTAGATTTCTTGGCCGCGTTTTCTCGTGGAAATAGGGACTGCAGGATCAGAACCTTTTCCTGAAGCGTCTTCTGATCGAGAGTGTAGACACGCCAGCGCTCCTGCCGCTTGTCCCCTCCCTCGACTACTGTCAGTTGTGACTTCATCGCGACTACAGACCTGCCTTGACCACCATGGTACCCGTCATCCAGCCGTGGGGGCGGCAGTGGTACTCGTAAGTACCTGGCACTGTGAATGTGTGAGTGTAGGTGGCTCCAGAGCGGATGCCCCCGGAATCGAAAGACGCACCTGATGGAGCACTCGTTGAGGTCACGGTATGCATAGCAGAATCATCATTCGTCCAGGTCACCGTGTTATTGACCCCTATGATTAGGGTGAGGCTATCAGGCTTGTAGCCAGGGGCGTTAGCGGAGTTCGAGGCTCCGCTGTAAATTGAAATTAGTACCGCTGAAGGCCCGCCGGACTTGATGGAGGTCGTAGACGTCGAAGCCAAAGTCGTAGTCGACGTGGTAGCAAAGTATATCCCCGCCACTGCCACAATGACCACCGCCATCACGACGGCACCAATGACGGCTTTGCCAACTGCCCGGTGTCTGTGTGACAGCACAAGTCTTGAATTTTCCATGGTTGAGTGGCATTCGAGTTATCGTTATAGCCACTGTTAACATCTATTACGTAACTCAGTTACCCGATGACTCACTGCTGAAAAATCACGAGGGTGTGCTGCTGATGGCAAGATGGCTTGAACGCCGTGACAGTATTCTTAGCCCGTCTTCCCTTCTGTATCGTTACTCCCTTCGAAATCGAGTTTTTCGTCAATTTTCCTTTGTAGTTCCTTGTATGCCCTGTACCTCCCGGTCCATTTCGAAAGCACCAACCACTGTCTTACTCCTATCGCCAAGAATGCGATTGCAATTACGATGGTGCCGAAGCCTGCCAACCCCCTGTAAGGGGAACCGAGCAGGATAGGGCTAAGATGCCATGATACGGGCACGGCCACGACGATGGCGGCTATTATGATTAACACCAGCCTCTTGGATCTATCCACCTCGTGGACAAGTTCATCTGATATACGGAGGATACCGTCAGGAGATATCCCACGTTCGTCCTCGCTCTTCGAAGGCTCCGTCACGATTGGTCGACCATCTCATGTTCTCTTAAAAACCGTGCAGGCACCAAGTTACCTGTTCTCATCACGCTCTATCGGCCTCCTCCCTCCTAGGAAACAATGACTCGTAGGGCTCCAGAATTTCCCTAGCGAGCCTCCTCCCCGTCTCGGAGACCTTGTATTTGATTATCTTCTTTGAACCCCATGGCTGCTCAATCCTGATTATCAGGCCTCTCTCAACCATCTCATCAATGATCGGCTTGTGTTTGACATTGTTCAGGCCGCAATAGCTCATCAGCTGGCTTTGATTGAGTTCACCGTGCTCCGCGAGCTTCATGATGATGTCCTTTCTGATGTAGACTCTCTCCCTGTGCTCGTGGACCAATCGCGATTGACTAACCGCAATTATCATCAGCAATAATTGTTTTGTTTCACCTCATGGTATCGTGACAGATATTAATTATCATCATAATTGACTGACTCATATTATCCGTCTTCGAGCAGCGTGGTTTCAAATGCTACAGCTCTATCAGGTTCTGATGCGTAAATCAAGTAATGATGGCTTTTCGCAAGCTCCCTGATCCATTCTTCCCTCATGGATCGCTCTAGTCTAGTGATATCATAATAACACATCGGTGAATTATCAAACTCCTCAAAATGCTCGTGACCAGTTTTCTCTAAGGTCAATCCCAATTTCATTCCTTCTCTTGATTCTATGTCCGTTATCGTTCTACCAACGAATCGGTAGGGCGGTCTCATCCCTCTAGTAGATTCCTCCCTCAAGCTCCTGAGAGTACTAAGCACGTCATGTTTCTTGCTGTCCGATCTCTCAATGCTATAGATTCGCAAAGAGTTTGTCTGTTCATACCAATCGACATCAATACCTCCCGCTAGTAACCTCTCTTCAACTGTTTCGGGCTCGTCAGCAGTAAAGAAAATGCAGGATCCCCCATTCTTGAGACCATTCAAGAAATAACGAGCTATGATTAAGTCCGCATATTTTCGGCCGTCGGATAGGAGGACTATGTGATTATTTCCTTCCAATCTGTCAAGGAACTTTATTGGGCGATAACTTGCTTTTTCAGCGTTCATTTTTCAAAGATGAATAATATGCCCAAAATTGTTTTTTCAAAAACTTTGGACAAGGTTGAATGGAATAATACGAGATTGGTTAAAGGGAATATCGTGGAAGAAATCTCGAAACTAAAACAACAGCCGGGCAAAGACCTGATAATATTCGGTAGTGCCAAACTCGCATCATCTCTTATCAATCTCGGTCTGATTGACGAATTTCGGATTATGGTGAATCCAGTTGTCTTAGGAAAAGGCAATCCTTTGTTCGAGGAGATTAAGGATAAGATTAGTCTGAAACTCCTGAAAACAAAGACGTTTGGTTCAGGGAACGTTCTACTTTACTACAAGCCTGATCAAAAGCCGACGGAGCGATAAATGAAAGAAAAAAATCAATCCGTATCAATCTGACAGATGACTTGACGGAGACGAACTTCGATCGAGCCTGAGACGTCTACGGCATCACGACAATCCTGAGGTGTTCCGAACCGTGCTCCTCCAGGGCATCGAGAGCTTCGTTGACGCTCTCGAGCGGAAGTCTGGCGGTTATCGAACTCGACAGGTCCATCCTCCCTGCCCTGACCTGCTCAACTATCGCGGGAATCTCCTTCCTCAAGTGGTCGCTTGAAGTTCTCATCTGCAGTTCTCTCCTCAAGAAGGCCCAGGGGGATATGGGGATCTCTCTCGGACCCCTACCGACGATGACGACCCTCCCGCCTCGCGCCGCCGAGTTAATCGCGCTGTTCAGGCTGGCGGGCTGCCCTGCGAAATCCATCGCGACCTCCACGCCCTTTCCCTGAGTGATTTCAGCGATTGTTTTGGCGGCGTCCTCACTGAGCGGGTCTATGGCGTGCGTCGCGCCGAAACCTTTCGCGAATTCGAGTTTCTTCCGGACCACGTCGATCCCGATAATGTTCCGCGCTCCCCTGAGCTTCGCCCACTGGACTGCATGCGACCCGACACCCCCGAGTCCGAAGACTGCGACATCTTCCCCAAGACTCACCTCAGCAATCTTGGTTGCGTGGAAAGATGTTGCCACGGCGCAGCCGATTATCGCTCCCTGCTCGAAGGGCAGTCCGCCGGGGAGTTCCACAACGTTCGCGGCGGGAACGGCGACGTAGTCGGCGAAACCTCCGTCCAGGTCGAAACCTATCGCCTTCCCGTTGACGCAGAGGTTGTCCTTTCCCAAGCAACAGTACTGGCATCGACCGCATGAAATCATGTAGTCGACCACCACTCGGTCGCCTTCGTCCACCTGGGAGACGTTTGCGCCTCTCTCGGTAACGATGCCTGCAATTTCGTGCCCTAGGGTAATCGGTCTCTTCGAGGTCACCATCAGTCCGTTGCGTATGTGCGCGTCCGACCCACATATCCCCACCGCCTTCACCTGTACAACCACATCGTTCGCTCCCGGCTTTGGCGCGGGACCTTCGTGTGTCACCAGAGGCGCCTTGACAGCGTTGAACTGGTATGAACGCATCATGAATCTGATCTGCGGTCTGCCCGCGACTGATTATTAAGAAATCGTAGGGGTGCCGCGACAGGGCGGATCGGGCCAGTTTCTCTTATCTAGAACCACCACATCTCCAGGTTCTATCCTCCGCACCGAACGCAACACGATTCTTTCGTGATTCGTAGGATCTTAGGAACCCGTTTCAGGGGCCATGAGGTACCCTCCATAACCGATTGCCCATAGCAGGACGGGATAGAGAACAACCCTCTCCATCCCTCCGTTACCCAGGCCCAAGTAGATGCTCTGAGAGTACAAGAGCAGCGCGGCCACTGTGATTAAGCCTGAAATCACGGCAAAGTCCGACATCGGTGGTTTCTGGAGCTTGTACGAGGATACCGCGGTCAGTCCGCCAAAAAGGAAGGCAATGAGTGAGAAGATCGGGTGCAAGACTCCCGCCGTTTCTGGGAATATGCCCACTCCAATAGCGCCTATTCCTGTAGTGGTGAGAAGAACTGAAACGAGCCGCCTTCGGAATGTTCGCTGAAGGAAGTAGGTCGTGGCAAGGAGTAGGACGCCCAGTAGCGAGACAGAGACGTTGAAGATGGTAGAGCTAGGCTGAAAGACTTGGCAGGTAGCTCTACAGGTTGCTCCCAAATCGCTGATGTAGTTCGTCGACACGTTGTAGTCGGGATAGTAGATTTCTGATAATATCACGAAGAAAACAAACTGGAACGCTCCAACGATGAGGGCGAGACCCGCCAACTTTCGAGCGCTACCACAGAAATTGACTTCCATCATTTCTCTTAAGTCTTTCTAGGATTCTCTCAGCATCAAGAGCTCCCTCC
>JACPTA010000153.1 GCA_016193005.1 Nitrososphaerota archaeon
CTCGCAGCAATGTACGATCTCGGCCACAACGTCTATCCTTCCTCTGTTCCTTGGAGCCTGTGCGTTCTCGACGGTCGGAGGGTTACCCTTCCCAACTCGCCTTTCCGCCTGCTGTAGAGGTAGCATCGTCACCCGTAGACAGCTTCAGAGTCGATTAGAACAGGTGCCCTGCATATGTAGGACATACAAGGCCGGGCCGCGTCTGTAACAGTGGAACATACAACCCCTAATAGCACCAAGGCCCTTCTGCTGCACCATCCGCCGCTCTTGCTGCCGAGGACGTCACCCTTATCAAGCAGTCCCGCTCACTCACGGTAGAATGGATGAGAGAGCCGTAAAGCTTCTCACGCAATATGGACTCTCCGACAGAGAATCGACCATCTACCTCCACCTTCTTGCGAACGGTTCCAGGGGAGCGGGTGAGATCGCAAGAGCGGTCCTACTGAGGCGGATGGAGGTCTACAGAATCGTCAAGGCTCTCTCCGACAGGGGGATGGTGGTAGCTAGTCCAGGCAAGCCGGTCAAGTACGCCCCCGAGCCCATAGAGGCAGTCATAGCGCTGTTGATGGACCAGCAGATGAAGAAGCTCAGAGATATGGAAGAGGCCAGGCCCGAGCTCCTCACAGTGGGAAAGACTGTCCAGAGACTACCCGAATTGGCCGTTGAGTCGAGGTTCAAGATGATCCAAGGAAGGGAGCAGATTTACGGTCAGATGCAAAGAATGATTGACTCCTCGACCTCAGGCCTTCAGCTGGTCCTGACCAGGAACGACCTTGTGCAACTGCATCTCCTGGGTGCGAGTGAACGATTCAGGAATGCCATAAAGCGAGGCGTCTCCCTGAAGCTGCTAAGCTCCGTCGATCTGAAGACCGTCGAAGCGGTCGAGTCGTTGCCGAGGGGGAGCGAGATGCGTCATTCGGACGAATTCGCGATCGGAAGAATGCTGATCTCTGATGGATCACAAATCTTGGTCTCACTGGTGCTCGATGACACGCAGGGAAGGAAGAACGACCGCGACATAGCCATCTGGACCGACAGCTCGAACTACGCCGAGATGATGCGGCTGCTCTTCCAAGGGGCATTCTCCAGCTCGGTTCCCTCCGAGGAGAGAGTCAGGGAGATCAAGGGAGGGAGGAAGATCGAAGAGCGTTCGAAGGCCATCGCCGATGTCCTCAGGGCGACTCTGTCTGTGGAGGGGTGGCAGGTCGAGGCTCCTGGTAACCTGACGGGTGCCTCAGGGGAGCCTTACGTGTTCCCGGTGGTCTTGAAGAAGAACAACAAGGTAATTGCAACCGACGTGGTCCTCGGCTCATCGGAAGCCACTGCGAGAGAGCAGATCATCGCGAGCATAATGAAGGGCCTTGAGATAAAGGGCGGAAAACTATTCGTGATTGCATCTCCCTACAGCGGCGACGAGCTCACCAAGCTCGCAGACCTGGTAGGAGTCAGCCTCGTCGACGGGAGTGACACCGTCGAAGCGGTTTCAGAGTTGCGGAGAAAGATAGGAAGAGGTTAGCCCGCGAGTCTGGCCTTAGGGGACCATCGTCTTTCAGGAACGACGGTAGCCAACAGTAATGACGATGAACTTCCTCAGCGACCGAATTACCGTCTTGATCGCCTCCGTTTCGTCCTTGCTCAGATGGAGGAAGGGAAGCGTGAAGGAGACGGAGAGGGTCGTCACTGGCACGTCTTCGTTGCCGACCAGCGCGATGACAACATGCTTGTAGGCCCTATCGAACGAGAAGGTGTAGAAATTCTTCCTCTTCGAGCCCTTCTCGAACGTGAGCCATCTGTTTTGGTCGTTCGTGAGTTTGTACTTGAAGCCGGTAAGGTACTTTATGCTCAGCTCCCGCACGTCATTCATGCTGGCGTCCACGGTGAATGACTCTGTGTACTCTCCCACAGATTTTTACACGCCCTCGACATATAAAGGGTTTATTGGGCGTTTGCCGAAATCAAGAAACTCGTCCACGCCTTCCTGCATCACGGAAGGAATGGATTTAGCCAGCTTTCACTATTCTCGGCCTGGTGTAGGTCGTGATAATCTGCACTGAATGCCGCGGGGTTCTCGCGAATCGCAACGGCAACGTCAAGTTTTTGACATGCTCTTTCTGCCTGTTCGGAGATTCCGATTTTCTTTCCAGGAGAGAGATCCTTTTTCCCGAAACGGAAGACCTGTTGCTCTAGGCTAGGGTTTGTATCTCGACAGGAGCCTCGTCCAGTTCAGGGCCATGCACCCAGAATTCGCAGTACCTGTCCCCTGCGGCGACGCACTTCATCTCATCGCACTGGGTTGCCAGGTTAGAGAGGATCCTGCAACTTCCGTTTATCATACCTCGCATGAACTGACTATACGGTCTGACGGCGCGCTGACCCGAGCATTCGAAGCTGTCCCAGACCCTTATCTTGACGTCGTTCAGAGTTGAACTGTCGCTCGTGAGGTCGATCATCCCCCACCCGCTCGCGTGGTATATCTGAAATAACTCGTTGAGATGCTTCAGGGCGTTCTCCCTGCCAGTGCGAACGGATATAGCCTCCATCCAACTCTTTCCAACGGTAAGACCTTCATTGTAGAGTATCATGCTCCCACCGGAACCGAAAGTCTCCCTAAGTTCCTTGAACATTCGCGAGAGCACGTTGACGCTCATCAAGATTGAGTCATTCCCGGGCGTCATCTTGAGAGGGAAGTGAAACGTATCGACAAGCAGGCCGTTGACGCTCTCCTTGATCATGCACCTGATTGTGAACTTGCACGAATCGGCGACACTTTGAATGTCTGATGCTGTTGCTTCAGGATCTTCCGCCTGCGCAAACGTGCTCAGGATTCCCGAGTTTCCTTCTGGGGAGACTGAAATGAAGCCGTTGAGAAGGTTGATGTCTCCTGCCGCTAATGCGGAACATAGACTCGCCAGAGCCCCCTTCTCGTTTTTCAGTTCAACAACAACATGAAAGTACCTCTTCTTTGGGTCGTAGAGGTACCCTAAGATCTCCTTCGAGTACGTCTTCATAGGAGCCATCTGGCAGAGCGGAGTCGGTTAAAAGTGTTATGTTTCGCATGAATCCTACGTCCGTGAGCAATGTATATTCTAACTACTCTGTTCCAGCAACTCTGCCGTTTTGCGTATATCACACGATATTTTACCATGGATTGCAAATCCTCCATCATTCACCGACATCATGGCGTTCCCTTATCGGAGTTGGAAGCAGCCAGGCCCTGATCTCTTTTGTTGATTCATGTCTGAATCCCAAACTCTCTTGACGCGAGGTTACCGGCCGGCGCGTAACTTCCTCTCGAGGTTGATTGTGAATCTGGGTACCGGTCGCGTCTAAAGTGTCCGATGCTTCGCCCAAGCTTCCCTCAAGAGCTTGCCCCTGAGAAGTTCCCGCCTTACGGTATTCTCCGTGCTGACCTTCGCATAGGCAACCTTCAGCACTTCGTCTTCTTCCTCAGATGGAATTGCCACGATTCCGTCAGAGTCAGCGAAGACTATATCACCCGGTCTGACAAACGCGTCACCGGAACGAACCGGGCAGTCGTAGTCGACAAAGTCTGCTCTTCCTTTTGAATCGGTCGGCATCATTCCCGTACAGAAGACAGGATATCTCATTGCGATAATCTTCTTCGTGTCCCTGGACAGCCCGTCGACGATGGTGCCTCGCGCTCCGCGTGCGCGGCTTGCAGTCGAGAGCAGTTCGCCCCATAGAGCGCTTGTAACGCAGTTGTTGGTAGCGAGCAGCGGGACCTGATTCTTCTTGAGGCTGTCCAACGCTTCGATGGTCATCTTGTAGGGCTCGTCCTTGACTTCGTAAACTTCAGAGACGATGATCGGGAACGCTCTCCCGGCAAGGACCATCTGCTCTCGCAAAGGGCGAATGAGCCTGTTCAAGGTATGGTTCTTGAACCCGAGTTCGTCCAGCGCGTCCGATATAACAGCAGAGTACAGAACCCTCTCCATCCTGTCGAACCTTGATGATTCGTCTGAACGAGCCATTTTATTGACGAACGGCTTTGACATTATAAAAATGTGAATCTTCGAACGTGTGGTGGAGGCAGTGCGGTGCTGGGCCGTAGATGAGCCATTCCTTTTAAGCAGAGGATTTCTTTAGCCAAGCGAGCACCTTTGCAGGTTCAGCGCTTGGAGCGTGTTGGCCTCGGGAACTATCCCACGCCCTTTGAGCGAATGCCGAGGCTTGAAGAGGAGCTCGGGGGACCCAAGCTGTTCGTGAAGCGGGAAGACCTTACAGGCGTCGCCTTGGGAGGAAACAAGGTGAGACAGCTTGACTACATATTAGTCGAGGCGAAGAGGAGGCGTGCCGACTACGTGATAACGACCTGCGGGATCCAGTCCAACTGGTCCAGGCAGACTGTCGCACTCGCCATCAAGATGGGCATGAAGGCTCTACTGGTCTTGAGAACCGCGCAGTTCAAGTCGAAACCGAAGGTCTACGACGGGAATATCCTCCTTGACCACATCATGGGAGCCAGCATAAAGGTCATCAAGATGCGGATAAACGAAGACCCGACTGACATCCTGGAGGCCGAAGCGGAGAAGCTTCGGAGGAAGGGACATAACCCGCTGGTTCTCGGCCCCGCCGCCTCTGTTTCGCCGCTCGCGACAGCGTCCTACGCGGATGCTATGCGCGAAACTGCGGAGCAAGCCGATGCAGCCGGCGTCGGCCTAGATGGGGTGGTCGTCGCTGCTGGAGCGGGACCTACCCAGGGTGGTCTGATCCTCGGCGCGAAGATGCTCGGTCTCAAGACAAGGGTTGTCGGAGTTAACGTGGGAGCATACGCTACGGAATCAATGAAGGACGTGATCTTGAAGTCGGCTGAGGGGGCATCGAGGCTATTCGGCTCGGCTACGACCCTGAGCAGGAACGACATAATCATCAGGGATGAATTCGCGGGCAAAGACTACGGGATCCCTACGAGAGCCTCAATCGAGGCAATCCGGACGGTCGCACAGAAGGAGGCGTTGATCCTCGACCCAGTCTATACCTCCAAGACGATGGTTGGACTCATCACGATGATAAAAGCTGGTGAATTCAAGAAGGACGAGAATGTCTGCTTCGTACACACGGGCGGCATTCCTGCTCTCTTCGCTTACAAACGCCACTTCCAGCCGCGTCACGCCTGAGCGACGCGCGGCGGATTCGGTCCCTGGTCACGAGACCCACCGGTAATCTGACGCACTCCAGAACCTTATAGCCACGACAAGACAATGCACCCTGATGACCCCTCTTAGGCACAAGAGACTCGCGAACGCCATCAAGGCGCTGGTGAAAGAGCATCACAAGTGGAGGCAGGGCTGTATCAACATACTCGCGGCGGAAAACGTCTCTAGCCCATCGGTCAGGGAGATCGTGGCCAGCGACTTGATGCACAGATATTCAGAGTACGAAGCGCACGACATCGGCAGGAGATGGGACGAAGGCGGAAGATACGTCATCGAAATTGAAAGAATTGTTGAAGATGCTGCAAAGAAACTCTTCAACGCCAAGCACGTTGAGCTAAGGCCGGTATCTGGTCACGTGGCCATAGCATCAGTAATCATGTCGATGGTGGGGGCGGGAGGGAGAAGCCTCGAGGTGAAAGGCGCAAATGGAGGGCACGAATGGTACTACATTGCAAAGAGCCTGAAGCCGGTGAGCTATACCCCAGACTGGCTCCCTTTCGATACAGCGGAGTGGAACATAGACGTCGACGGTGCAAAGAGGAAGATCAGAGATGCGAAGCCGAGCCTGATAATACTGGGCGCAAGCTTCTACCTCTTCCCCCATCCCACCAGAGAGATCAGAGAGGCAGCAGACGACGTCGGCTCAGCAATCGTCTACGATGGAGCGCACGTCCTCGGGCTGATTGCGGGGAAGCAGTGGCCGAACCCACTTGATAGCGGAGCGGACATCCTGACGGGGAGCACCCACAAGTCGTTCCCAGGGCCGCAGAAAGGGATAGTTCTGAGCAACGACGGTGAAATGCTGCAACAGGTGAAAATGTCACTCTACCCAGGCATGCTGACGAACCATCACCTGATGAACGTTGCAGCGCTCGGATATGCGATGCTGGAGTTCCTAGATTTCGGAGAGGCATACTCGAGGCAGGTGGTGAGGAACGCCAAGGAATTGGCGGGGTCACTCCACGAGCACGGTCTGGACGTGATAGGCGAGAGAAACGGGTACACACGATCACACCAAGTGCTGCTCAGGACACACCCCTCGATGCAAGGAGCTGAAGCGGCGAGGCTACTCGACAACGCGAACATCGTCTGCAACAAGATGGAACTCGAAAATGCCGACGGACTGCGGATCGGCACATCGGAAGCGACACGGGTAGGCATGAAAGAATCCGAGATGAAGGAGGTAGCGAGATTCATAGCCGAGGTGGTCGTGTCCAAGAAGGACCCGCCACTCATCGCGAGGAAAGTCAGGGCGTTCATGAAAGACTACGCGCGCGTTGAATATAGTTACGAGCGCGGAAAGAACCCGTACGAATTCCTCCACTTCGCAGGACGTCGATGAAATCTCAGGAAGGGGCCCGGAAGGTAAGCGGGTCAACGATCCTCAGCCTCGTCATGTAGCGTTGCATTATTATGGCCGCGATGATGGAAGGGACCATTGCGATCGACGCGAATGCTGTGTAGATTTCGACGTCGGTCCCTATCCCGAAGAGTGGCGCTGCGAGGGCCGGCGCAACTGTGTACAAATCCCTGGAGTACGCGAGAAGAAGCGCCAAGACAAATTCGTTCCACGATGTCAGCCATGCAAGGACCACTACGGCAGCGAGTCCGGGAGCCGCAATGGGGATGAGCACAGATCGAAACACTCGCAGGCGGCTGCATCCGTTGGAGAACTGCGTCACTCAAATGTTTATTTTCGTTGAGGCGAGGTGTTAGCAGCCTTGGCTACAAAGAACAGTCCGCGCGAGAGGCGGGAGGTTCTGGCTCAGTTCCTTGCCAATGGCGGCTTAGACGCGGCATTGATCTCGAACCCCAAACACATCTTCTACTTCACGGGCTTCCCTTCCAACCTGAACATGTACCTGACGCTCATGAAGGGTCCACGCTCCACCTCCTTCCTTCTCATCGATAATGAGGCCAAAGGGCACTTGCTCCTCGGGGGGTTTGAAGTCTCGAATCCTTGGGTCGGGAAGAAATCAACCAGCAAGAGAATCTTCGACGGAGAGGTCACGGTCTACAACGACTACGACTTGGACGAGACGATGATCGCGTATCCGAACTACTTGAGCCACCATCTTGCCAAATGGATCAAGGATGCGAGGAGAGAAGGTGTCAGATTAGGGAGAGTCGGAATCGAACACTGGCACCTGGCGGAGATCTATCGAGATACTATTCGTCGGGCTGCGGACTCAACTCTTGAATGGGTGTCCGAAGAGATTCTGAGGATGCGAAGGACCAAGGGCAGGGACGAGATTGATAATCTGAAGAAGGCCACCCACATGATAGACTACGCCTATGAATTCGCGAAGAGGAACGCAAGAGCTGGGAGATCTGAGCTCGACATTTACAGAGAGATGAACTACAGAACGTTCGCGAAGTACGGCCCGTTCGGCTGGATCATAGGCGACCACGTATCAGGCGAGAGAAGCCTGGCGGTCGGAGGTTGGGCCACGCCCAGAAGATTCAGGAAGACTGATACAATCGTCCTCGACCTACAGGCCGCGCACAAGAACTACTGGTCAGACCTGTGCAGGACCTTCGTCGTGGGTAAGCCCTCGAAGAAACAGGAGAGGGCTCACGACGTTCTGATCAAAGCCAAGGAACGGGCAGAAGAGACGCTCGAACCAGGAACGAAGGGCCGCGAGATATACGAGGCCGTGACTGGAGAGATAGAGAGGGCGGGCTACCCAAGACTACCTCATCACGCTGGACATACGATCGGGCTCGACGACCAAGAGAGACCGTGGATGATTCCCGGGGAGGATGAAGAGCTTGAGGAAGGGATGGTTTGCGTCGTCGAACCAGGGATATACACTTCCCAGACTGGAGGAATCAGAATCGAAGACTGCTACGTGATTACAAAGACTGGGCATGAAAGAGTCTCCCGGTTCCCGCTTGGCCTGACCTGAACGCGGACGGGTACCTCAAGGAGTGATTCTTGAGCTGCGACGTAACTGAGCGGCCATTCTATTGAGTGTTGGCAGCGAGAGTTCGACGCCTCCTTCCCGGAGTGAGAGAATGAGGGAACCAATCGCTGGGCTGAACTTGGGAGGTACAACTCTTGCCAGAGGCGCCGTGATACGGAGCCTCCTCCGGAACGCGTCGATTACTAGGCCTCCACTTCTGAAGACCCCTCCCACCGGCGAGACCTTGTAGACTGCCTGCAACCCTAGCTTGTTCGCTGTCGCGAGTACCAACTCGGCTAACGATTCGCCGGCTTCTTTCAGAATCTTGTTCGCTACTTCATCTCCCTTCAGGCC